>DATNQT010000611.1:0-7698 GCA_036703885.1 Candidatus Sericytochromatia bacterium | reverse complement strand
GATCGCTTCTTTCTTTCCTTCAGGACCAGCAATGATATAAAGCTCTTTGCCTTGTTGATTAACAAGGTCTCGACAATACTCTTCAAGGTCAGCCCACGGCGCTTGATTATTGTCTGGAGCTTGAGGAATCATGTTGGTCATTAGAAAGGTCGCCTGATTATCCTTAACTGTCTTCGTTCGGTCAGCAGAAGGAGCCATGTGTCCTTTGTCGTAGCCTGTGTTGGTGTAGTCGCTCGGCTTGACCTGATACCAGCCACTAGGCAGCGACTCATCAGGTCGAAAATTATTTTGACGCGGCGTATTCCCTAACCACGAGCGGTTTAGTTGCCAGCTTACCCAATTAGGAGTCCCCTTTGTCTGGTTGTACGACAAAGCATACTGAGGTTTCACCATCAGGTAGTTATCGGCATTACTAATACTGGTGGTAGCCTTGCTGGGATTGCCGAGGGTGAGATGAAGGTTTGTGGATGGACTAGAGCCTGTCTCAGGTAACGGATTAGAAGGAGTCCTTTCTGATGAGTTGCGGGATGGCAGGCTTTCACAAGCCTTCCCGTTCTTATTCTGACCGTCTAATCGATGCGGGTCACTCTTGTCAGCATCAAGGACGAGTTGAGCATCTTCTTGATACTTGAAATCTGAGCAATTACAACTTTCCCCCGGCTGACGCGCACAAGCTGGCAAACCTCCAGTAGAGACAGGAGCCTTTGGGACAAGCACCTGACAACCTACAAGAAGTGCCAGTAGAAACGTTGTTACACTCAGAACTAAAAATCTTTTAAAGGAAACGAACAACGACAAAACACCTCTCCCAGAGCGATCGCTCTTCCACACAGCTGCCGATCTATTCAGCAAATACCACTATCTCCTAAAACAGAGCGCTCATAGCCCAGCTACCGAAAATCTTAGAATATATAGCGCTTCTCAATCGACTCAGCACTACTGAAGCTGACGAGTTCAGTAATATATGGAAGCCGTTGGGACGCTTTAAGACTAAATCCTCTGCCTTTGGTTGACCACCGATAACTAGGGTTTAGGTAACTGGCTTGTAGATTGTTTTCTCCCAAAATCTTTGAGTTGCATCACAATGAAGAGAACCTCTATTGGGGAAAAGTTATGGCAAAGGAAAAAGGCGGTAGAGAAGCCAAGAAGCCTAAAAAGGAATCTGATGGTTCTAAGAAGCAGAAGAAAGACCCGAACAGGCATGATGGCATAGGAGGCAAGCCGAACTAGTACCGCTTCGCTAACACGCCTCAAAAGTCAACAATTCTCTAAGCGTAAGGCGTTTAACTCCTTTTAAGCTGGTTACTTGTTTCTGCCAACCTGCACTAGAGACGCTCTACCTTCACTTGACTGGCACACATAAAGAAGCCCCTGGCGTTGTACCGGGGGCTGTCGTATTTCCAGAAGAGGATTAATTAATTTAGCGATCGCCTACAGGATACCCAAAAGCTAGTAAGGCATTATCGGCGGATACTAAGTAGTTCTTGAGGAGATGCTAACAGCTTAATTTTAGTAAACAGTATTTCTTGTTCTGGACTGAGAATAAATATCCAAGAGACATTGACCCCAAACACAGGAGTCTGGACTTTACCACTAACCTGAATTTGAGTTTGGTCATCTTCTAATGTTTCAGCCATTCCCTTCCTAGGAGAGAGCTTCATTCCCTTGGCTTCAGCTTTCAGGTATGTGGCGATCGCATCTCGTCCTTCGATTGGCTCCTCAAACGGCGGCTGCATCACACCTGTATCTGCAAACAAACTAGCTGTTGCGTCATAGTCACCCGCGTTCATCGTTTCAAAGTAACGCAGTACCACTGATTCAGTAATTCCTTCGATCGTTAAGTCAGCAGTAGAAGCCGATTGGGGAGTTGGAGTTAGGTCGTCGGCAATTGTCATCAGATTTCCCTCTCATCATGAAATCAGTATTAAGCACAAAGGCAGGTCTACACCTGCCCTTCTAGATGGATTTTGCCGAACTTTGTATTTTACTTCCTCATCAGGTTTAGTAGTTCTTTGGGAGAGGCTAGCAAGTCTATCGCTACAAAGAAAATCTTGCCTTGGGGATCTAATAAGAACCGCCACGCAATGTTCATACCTACATCGTTACCGAACCAAGGAGTTTCTACTTTACCTGTCACTTTAATCTGCGTGTAGCCATTTTCTATGGTCTCGGCTACACCCCGCTCTGGCATCATCTTAAGTCCCACACATTCTTCACGCATATAGGTGAGAATAGCTGCCTTGCCAACAATCGGCTTCTGGAATGGGGGTTGCAGGGCACCTTCTTCAGCAAATAGACCCACAGCAGGCGTGAAGTCATATGCATTCATGTAATCAATGTAGTTCAACACCGTGTAATTGTTGATGCCCTCAATCTTAGTCTGAACACGTTCAGCTAGTGCTTTTGGTGTGCTGCGGGGGGCTTCGCGTTTTGCGTAATCCTCGCTGAGAGCTGGGTCGTATCCCATGTTAACTACGGTATTACGCAAGACTGTGATTTGCTGACCGGGATCGAGTTTCTTGATAGTTTCTAGCACGGCAACAGCATCAGAACCCATTTTATAACCAGGGGGGATGGGAGCGACTATGCCCTGTTTCATCAACTGCCCTAACTCATACCAGAAACCCAATTTAGTGTTGACACGGAAAGAGGAATAGGTACGACCGATAGGAGTGTCAGCATTGCTAGCCAAATCATACATGGCTTGCGATTGAGCCTGTCCAGGCATTTGCTTGATTTCATCTAGTAAACCTTCCGCTAGAACCATGCTGGCGGCTCCTGTGGCGGCAGGAGTAATAGAAATACCCATTTCGGTGTATGCAAACCAGAGTAATGCCAGTTGATCCTCAACGCTGAGTTTATTGAATGCTTCCGTGGTTGCTGGAACCGCATTAGCAATTTGAGTGCTAGGGAAAATGCCTTGAGCCGACTCGATGGTATAAGTCATGATTTTGCAAAAAACCCTTAGTGTTGAGCTGTTAATCAGTTTGAGGTGCGTATCTCTCTTGTTTGCCCTCTTCAATTTCATATTGCAACGTTTCGTTAAAAATTGCAAATAAATATTACAGATAATAACTATAAGAATTGAAATTGCTACATTGGTTAGTTTGGGTTCAATATCATTGAAGCGTGAATGCATCTGTAAGTAGCAGCCAGTTGAAGGAAAAAGCCCTCTCTCTGGGTTTTCATGCCTGTGGAATTGCGGCTGTGGATACTGACGCTGAGGGATTAGCAGTTGGACATCTCAAAGCGTGGCTGGCGTTGGGGTATCAAGCTGAGATGGCGTGGATGGAGAACCCTAGGCGCTTTGACATCCGTGCCTGTATGCCAGAGGTACACTCAGTAATTTGTGTTGCCCTTAACTACTACGCTTCTCAACAACGTCCTGTAGGCAAGGAGTATGCAAAAATCTCTCGCTACGGCTGGGGGCGAGATTACCACAAAGTAATGCACAAGAAGCTGAAGGCATTGACTAACTGGCTGTTGGAGCAGGGTGAAGGAATCGAGGCTCGTTATTATGCGGATACGGGTCCAGTGCAGGATAAAGCCTGGGCGCAACGGGCAGGGATTGGTTGGATCGCAAAAAATGGTAATGTGATTACACGGGAGTATGGCAGTTGGGTATTTTTAGGAGAAGTCTTGACTAACCTGGCATTAGCCCCAGACAATCCCCATACTCAACACTGTGGTAGCTGTACCCGTTGTCTTGATGCCTGTCCGACAGGTGCGATCGCTAAACCGTTTGTTGTGGATGCCAATCGGTGCATTGCTTATCACACCATAGAGAATCGGGCAGAAAAATTGCCAGATGCCATTACACCCCATTTAGAAGGTTGGGTTGCGGGTTGCGACATCTGCCAGGATGTCTGTCCATGGAACCAACGATTTGCTCGCGTAACTGATGTGGCAGAATTTCAGCCTTACCCTCAGAATGTAGCTCCAACGCTTACGGAATTAGCAAACATCTCGGATGAGGAGTGGAACCAGCGCTTTCAGGCATCAGCGCTGCGGCGGATTAAGCCAGAGATGCTACGGCGGAATGCCCGTGCCAATCTTGAGGAATCTGGCATCTAAGGATACTTTTTAGAAATAACTTACCAAGGGCGAGAGGTTAAGAGGAGAGACAGATTTTCTCCTAGTAGTCGAAATTTTTCATATCCTCGGCATGAGTTGAATTATTGTTAACAATATGAGTTTAGATAATGAATATAAAAGTAATTATTTTTGATTTTGATGGCACGATTGCTGATACGCTCGATACTCTCGTCACTATCACTAATCGTTTAGCCACTGAATTTAGCTACAAGCAAACTAGTCCAGAAGAACTCGCTCAAATCAGGAATTTGAGTTCTAGGGAAATTGTTATGCAATCGGGAATTTCAATTTTTAAAATACCCTTTCTGCTTAAGAAGATAAAAGAAAATTTACATACTGAAATTAAGTACTTAAATCCAATACCAGGAATTAGGGAAGCCCTTATTCAGTTAAAGCAAGAAGGAAATCAACTAGGAATATTAACTTCTAACTCAGAAGAAAATGTTAGACTTTTTCTGAAAAATCAGGATATGGAAGAGCTTTTTAGTTTTGTTTATTCAGAGACTACACTTTTTAGTAAACACAAACTAATTCGTAAATTCATGAAGCGAAATTTTTTGTCTGCTGAAGAAATTGTTTATGTCGGAGATGAAACTAGGGATATTGAGTCATCAAAAAAAATCAATATTAAGGCGATCGCTGTTAGTTGGGGCTTTAACTCGTGGGAAGTATTAGCTAAACAAAAACCAGACTTTTTGATAGACAAACCTAGTGAATTAATTGAGGTAATGAAGCTCCTACAGGAAAAGCAAAAGAAACTCCACAGATTCTAAAGCTAGACTCCATGAGCTGTGTTCACAACTCTCATCAAAAAGATAAAACCCCGCATCAGATTTGAGGTAGGCGGGGTTTTTGCCGTTAAAATTATTATCCAAGTAAAGATGTCTACAGCTTTGAGTCGGGACGAGGAGCAGTTAGGGCATCCCAGGCAGATTTAGCGGCATCAGCAAGGCGATCGCCTAAACTAGAGACTTCCTTCATGATTGATTCCCAATTCTTCTCGGCATCCATCTGGAGCAGTTTAAATGAGTATTCAATCCGCTCTTTATCGAATAACTTATCTTGTTCGATCGCTTCCCGGACTTGCCGTACTGCGGTTAAATAAGTGTCGCGGGTGAGATCTCCAGCACCTTTTGCTTCTGACTGCGCCCGCATTTTTATCGCTTCAATCAGCTTCATGGTTTCATTCTGTACATCCTCGGATGCGTTAGGCATCTCTTGCTTGACGAGGGCGTGCATATCTGGATCGTAGGTTGTCACGGCGCGATCGGGTGAAACAGGGGATTCAGAAGTCATAGGGATTTCTCCTTGAGTAAAGCTAATAGTTTTGAACTTGAAAAACTCGCTTTCACTGACAAAGATAGAAACAAATCAAGGTTTCTGCTTCCAACTCAGGTATAAGAATTCAATCTTGGCAGTTCTTGCTCCAGCTTCAGTGGATGCTCTACCCGTGCTTGTGTAGAGGGGTAAGTGGAAAAATAATGTGGCTGAGTTCGTGGGCAATTACCGCTTCCAACTCATCCTCTGGCAGGATATATGGCAAAGTGCTGAGTGCTGAGTAATGAGATTTAGTTTGAGAAATTTGATTCACTTGATGAGCATGGCATCAGATTCTGTGCCTGGTATGCTGCAACAGCCAGCAGTGCGATCACCAATTGCCATTTGCTTAGGAGCAATCGCAGGTGCTTTAAGCCGCTACTACTTAACCCTGTGGTTTGCTCAACGCTTTGGTACAGCTTTTCCATACGGCACTTTTTTCATTAACCTCACGGGTTGTCTAGCTATGGGCTTTTTTGCTACTTTTGCCCTTGAACGAGTGCCGACAATTCCTCCAGACATTAAGTTATTGGTTACAACTGGCTTTTTGGGGGCTTATACAACGTTCTCAACTTATGGATTAGAAAGCACTAGCCTGCTACGCGATGCCTTCGGCAACGGCTTCGCCCTACGTAATTTTTCTAGCTTCACTTTTTACTGGGCAGGCAGTGCAATACTTGGAGTTATCTGTATTCAGCTAGGCGTCATCTTAGCCCGAATCGGCAAAGTGTAGAAATTCCTCATCACGCACCAACATCAGAAGGAATCAGTCGTAAAGCCAAACGGGCAGTTTTGTAGAGTTACTGAATGAAGGCTTTAAATTTCTGATGGGATTGAGATACAAGCCATACGATCGCATCCCCTTTTCTTCATCACCCCACAATCCTTGTAGACTAAAGGCAAGCCCCTTCACAAAACTTGACCTGAATAGGAAGGCTTGCCTTGACTGAAGACTCGATCGCACTCCAAACCCTATCCCGTAGTGAACTGCGGCAGCAGATTTGTACTCAGCTACAAACGTTACTGGAGCAAGAGAACCTCCAGGAAGCTAAACAGTTACTGCTTCCAATCAAGCCTGTGGACGTTGCAGAGGCGATCGAAGGGTTACCAGAAGCCATGCAAGCGATCGCATTCCGCTTACTTCCCAAAATACAGGCGATCGAAGTCTATGAATACCTCGACTCTAGCGTTCAACAGTCTTTGATCGAAAAGTTCAAGGCTCAGGAAGTTCTCGACATCGTTGATAAAATGTCGCCAGACGACCGGGCACATCTATTTGATGAATTACCCGCAAGGGTTGTCCGCCGTCTAGTCGAACAACTCACGCCAAAAGAACGGGAAGCTACGGCTTTGTTATTAGGTTACGAAGCCGATACCGCAGGGCGGCTAATGACGCCTGAATATATCTACCTAACAGAAACGTTGACGGTAGGGGAAACGGTAGAACGAATTCGTAGTTTAGCGAGAGTTACTGAGACAATTTATTACCTGTACGTTACAGATGAGGCGCGGCGCTTGAGTGGAATTGTCTCATTGCGGGATTTAGTAACAGCCCAGCCCGACCGTACCCTTGGTGAATTGATGGCGCAGGATGTAGTCTATGTGTACACCGATACTGACCAAGAGGAAGTGGCAAGGCTAATTCAGCGTTATGACTTTCTCGCCGTACCCGTAGTTGACCGAGAGGAACGTTTAGTTGGTATTGTCACCGTTGATGATGTAATTGACATTTTGGAGAGGGAAACAACCGAAGATATCTACGCCTTAGGAGGCGGCGTTCAGTCGGGGGGCGATAATTATTTCCAAACGAATTTATTCGTCGTTGCCCGCAAACGGGTTGTCTGGTTATTCGTCTTGCTGCTCACCAACACCGTCACGGGGACAATTATTCGATCGCAAGAGGCAATCCTACAGCAAGTGGTAACCCTAGCGGCGTTTATCCCTTTGTTGACGGGTACGGGTGGTAATGTGGGTGCTCAGTCCTCAACGGTAGTAATTCGTGGTTTGAACACCGATGAAATTCAAGCATTAGGCGCTCCCAAAGTCATCTTGCGAGAAGTCATGGCAGGGGCATTACTAGGGACAATTCTCGGAACGGTAGCGACTTTGTGGGCTTATTGGTTGCAAGGAGATTTTTCAGTTTCGCTAGCGGTGGGGGGTTCTCTGATTGCGATCGCGATTCTTGCTTCATTTGCTGGTTCGGCACTGCCGTTTCTGTTTTGCTCCTTCGGTTTAGATCCAGCACTGATGTCAGCACCGTTTATTACGACAGCGGTTGATGTATTA
>DATNQT010000610.1:0-7041 GCA_036703885.1 Candidatus Sericytochromatia bacterium | reverse complement strand
ACGGTAGAAGCCTTTTGACCGATCGCGACGTAGACACAGATAACATCTTCGTCTTTTTGGTTGAGGATGGTATCAACGGCAATAGATGTTTTTCCTGTTTGTCGATCACCAATAATCAACTCCCGTTGTCCCCGTCCAATTGGAATCATCGCGTCAATAGCGGTGATTCCCGTTTGCATGGGTTCATATACAGAACGCCGTGCAATAATCCCTGGAGCCATCGATTCAACTAGGCGGAATTCATTTGTCTGGATGTCTCCCTTTCCATCAAGTGGACGGGCGAGGGCATCAACGACGCGACCGAGCATCGCTTCTCCCACGGGAACCTGAGCAATCTTGCCCGTAGCGGTAACGGGGCTACCTTCCTGGATACCGCGACCATCACCCATCAACACGACACCCACATTGTCCTCTTCTAAGTTCAGGGCAATGCCAACTTCGCCGTCTTCAAACTCGACCAGTTCCCCAGCCATGCACTGTTCCAAGCCATAAATCCGGGCAATACCGTCACCGACTTGTAAGACAGTGCCAACGTTGGAAACTTTGACCTCTTGGTCGTATTGTTCAATTTGCTGCCGAATAATGCTGCTAATTTCGTCGGGTCTAATGCTGATCATGTCAGTTTTTTGTTGTTCGTTGTTCGTTGTTTGTTTTTTATTGTTTGTTGTTTGTTATTTGTTGTTATCGGTAGTTTTCTTACTATCTAATAACCAACAACCCATAACAAATAACCAACTTACGTTGCACTGCTCAGGCGTATACCAATACGACGTAGCTGTCCTCGCAGACTGGCATCAACGACCTGAGACCCTACTTTGATGATGACACCACCAATTAAATCCGGGTCGATTTTTGTTTCTAATTCCACTTGTTGGGAATTGGTCATCGCGATGACTTTCTCACGAACCGACTGCTGTTGAGCCTCTGTCAGTTCTACCGCTGAGGTCACTTCCGCGAGAATGGTTTGTTTCAGCTTCCTGAGGATAACTTGGTAATGCTTGCAGATTCCTTCTAAAAATCCGATACGCCGCCGCTCTACCAGAATTTTCAAAAAATTAACCGTGTAGGGGTCAAATTGGTCTCCAGCAATTCGTTGCAATACGGCTTTCTTATCGTCAGCTTTCACGATAGGATTACTTAAATACTGCTGCAAATCTGGTGATTCTTTGAGGAGATTCAGTAGAGCAGCAACATCTTCACCCAATCGATCAACTTTATCAGTTGACTGAGCTAAAGACATTAAAGCTTCTGCGTAAGGCTCTAGTATCTCAGCATTTAATAGACTACCTTTCACGAGCCACCTCCCAAGAGCGCGATGCTACGGTCAATTAATTGTTGTTGAGTGGAATCATCTAAGTGGTCTCTTAATTGTGACTCAACTCGCTGCATTGCCAAAGCCGCAACGCGCTGACGTAATTCTCTGATTGCGCGTTCTCGTTCAGAGTTCAAATCCTGAACGGCTGATTCTTTCATCCGTTCAACATCTTTAGCGGCGGCTTCTAGAATTGCTACTCTTGCCGTTTCGGCATTTTCTTCTGCTGTGGCTCGAATTCGCTCGGCTTCTCCTTGCGCTTTTGCCAACTTCTGCTGGGCATCTGCTAAGGCAGCAGCGGCTTCCTTCTGGCGATTTTGAGCATCTTGAATGGCTTGTTCAATGTTTGAGCGTCTTTCTGATAGGGTTTTACCTATAATTTTACGCCCAAAGTAAAATAGTACCCCAATGATGATCACCAGGTTAATTAGGTTGGTTTCCAGAAGGTCGAAGTTTAGACCCAAACCTCCTTCTGAATTGCCTTCCGCTGCTACCTCTGCCGCTGCGGTAGCTAGGAATGAGAAAGTACTCATAATAGACATATACAACTGCGAAGATTGAGAATTGCTGATAGTTTGACGGGTGTACGGAGGCAAAAAGTAGAATGCTGCAAAAGTGTTGGGGTAATGCGATCGCCTTTAAGAAAGCTCGATACTACGCCTGTTGATCGCAATTGGTATATTTTCTCTGGCTAACAGGCTTTTAGGGTAGGGTAGGCTTGCCGTGCAGCTATCTGGTAAGAATACTACTCAGCTTCCAATGGAAAGATTTGCTTGCCTTGCCTGATGTCAAGCCCTGCTTACATGAGTTTTCTCCCACCACAATTGACAAAGTACTAGCTACCGTCGAGTCGAGTCTTAAAACTTGCCCGTGCGATCGCGTACCTTACTTAACCAACGCTTCTCCCAAAAGTTTCTCCAGGATCTGGCGACTTAAGGCATCCACTTGTTGTTCAAGGGATGTAAACGCCTCAGCTTTTTGCTGTTCTATCTCCTGTTGTGCCTGTTCTCGCTGCGTCTGAGCTTCAGCTTGAGCTGATTGCATCTTCTCTTGCGCAATTTTCTGAGCATCTGCTTGTGCGGCAGCGATTGTGGCTTGAGACTTGCGACGAGTTTCGGCTAACTCTTGATCATACTGTTTGGTCAGGTTCTCTGTCTTCGCAAGTCGTTCCCGCGCCTCTAAAAGGTTTTTGCGGATGAATTCGTCGCGATCGTCAATTGCCTTGGTCAATGGTTTGTAGAACAACGCATTCAACACCACCACCAACACAATAAATTGCAATGCCATTAAAGGTAGGGTGGCATCAAAATCAAACAAGCCCCCTTCTTTGCCAGCGGTTTCGGCTGCTTCTACAGCCAATAGAATTGTCCAATGTGTCATCATTCTTTTTCAGATCCCACAGCTTAAAAAAGGTCAGCTATTCAGTTGGGATGGAGATATCTTGTTGGGATTACTGTAAATTTCACCAGCGCTCAGATACTGGCATTTCCATAGCTCTGAGCGCTAGTAAAAGTTCTACGCGAAGGGGTTAGCAAACAGTAGGACGAGGGCAACCACCAGACCGTAAATTGTTAGCGCTTCCATGAACGCCAAGCTCAACAGCAACGTGCCGCGAATTTTACCTTCAGCTTCTGGCTGCCGTGCAATTCCTTCTACTGCCTGACCTGCTGCATTTCCTTGACCGATGCCAGGACCAATTGCAGCAAGACCAACAGCAAGGGCAGCAGCGAGAACGGAAGCAGCAGCAATTAATGGGTCCATGATGATTTTCCTTTAGTTAAAGTGAACGTAAGTAAACAACAGAAGTGAAACTCCTACCTTGAAAAATCCGCTTTTGGGAGCGGACATTTGGTAGCAGTAGGTGAGTCAAAGCAAAGACATGAGTATTTAGAGCAACAGGCTTTCGGCTTTAATCATGATGCTCTTCGCCGTGCTCCTCCAAAGCCTCTCCAATATAAGCAGCTGCCAGGGTAGCAAAGATTAGGGCTTGAATGGCGCTAGTGAATAAACCCAGTGCCATTACAGGTAGAGGTACAAACAGGGGAACCAGCAGCACTAATACGCCTACCACCAGTTCATCCGCGAGGATATTTCCAAATAGACGGAAGCTCAGGGATAAGGGTTTGGTAAAATCTTCCAAAACCCTAAAAGGTAGCATAATTGGCGTAGGCTGGGCATATCCGGCAAAGTACCTGATTAAACCCTTCTTGCTCAAACCTGCGTAGAAGTACGCAAAGGAAGTTAGCAGGGCAAAGGCAACCGTTGTATTGATGTCGCTTGTGGGAGCAGCTAGCTCACCAGTTGGTAGCTTAATCAGCTTCCAGGGAACAAGCGCCCCTGACCAATTTGCCACAAAAATGAACAAAAATAGAGTGCCTACAAAAGGCACCCAGGGACGATATTCCTTCTCCCCAATCTGATTTTTCGCCAAATCCCGCAGAAATTCCAAAGCATATTCCATGAAATTCTGGATTCCGCTAGGAATTCGCTGAATATTTCGAGAGCCAGCAATTGAAGCCGTGACGAGAATGGCAATCACAACCCAAGAGGTAATGAAAACCTGCCCGTGTACTTTTAAATTGCCGATGTGCCAGTACAGATGCTGACCAACTTCTAGTTCAGCAAGGGGGAAAGAATTCAACAACGCCAAACCATCTATCATTTCCATTCCGGAGATTCCCCCAGATATCTATCAATGTGAAACGCTAGCTGACTAACTACTTGACCTACTTAGAAGTAGGGTGTAGTGTGCTTTGCAGCACATAGACGACGAGTGCGGCTTTATAAGTCAGAAATCCTAAAAATATGGGCAAAATCTGCAATTTTTGCCATTGACTGGCAACGATAAATAGCCCAATAAAAAGCGCGAACCGGGAAGGACTCGGACGCCTTTTTTGTTGACCTAGCCGCTCTACGTCTTTGGCCAACATACTCAAGTAAACCACACCTGTGCACGCCCCGATCAAATAATTCAAGGCAATGCCAAGGGAGTAAAAAATCCAGACAGAGACAAAAATAATCCCTGTCAATGCCAGTGTAACCAACAACAAGGTTTGCTTGAGTTGGTAGTACTCCTGCATTGAGGAATCCATTTGGGTGGGTGAGGAACTCGGTTGAATAAGTTCCTCTGTTGCCGATTGAAGAGAGTCGTCTGACGAGTTCACAGGTAGTAGCAAAAGCTAGTCCAGAAAGCTGGCTCGTTCATCACAAGCCATAGGTAATCATACCATGCAGAAGTAACAATACTTAAAATATCATTAATTTTAGGTCAAGTGACTAGAGCAAGAAGGCAGAAGGCAGCACTTCGACACGCTTAGTGACCGGGTAGAGGGCTTTATTGAAGGAACCCAAGATTCAGATTATATAGCAAAGTGCAGTTCGACAAGACTTCGGCGTGAGCGCTCAGTCGAACGCTCACTGTGAACTGAGTGCAGTTCGACAAGTCTTACCTTGAGCCTGTCGAAAGGCTCACTGTGAACTGAGTACTCGTCCACAGTCTACAAAAGGGTTTTAGGCGCTCATCCCGTCTTAACCTATGCTTAGACTGCTATAATCCACGGCACAGAGTATCCTGGCTCCCTTATACCGAGATGAGTTGGCGTGGCTTCAGTAGCTAGCTAATGCGATAATTTCCCTTTGATACGATGAGGAAAAAAGCAACATGAAGGCTAAAACTTTACTAGTACCACTGCTAGCGAGTTGGTTAGTGGGTGGGTATCCAGCCGTTCAATCCGTTCGAGCTGAACCGCTAGTTCAAACAGTACAACCTGAATGGAAAGAATTTTCTTCTCCTGAAGGAGGCTTTAGTGTTTTAATGCCAGTTCCACCAACTCAGAAAAGACAAAGTACAAATAGTTCTACACTTTCGCTAGATTCTAATGTTTTTACGGCTTCGCTAGAAGAAAGCAAAGTAATCTATAGCGTTGCTTATACTAATTTTCCGGAAGAATTAGCTGAGTTTCCGCCGAATTTACTATTAGATAGCTTAAGCAATCGTTTTACTAATGATAAAAAAATTAAGTTAATCTCTCAGCAAAATATCAGTTTTGGTAAGTATCCGGGTAAAGAATTTAAGTTTGAAGCGCCTGGGGAAATTATTGTTAACCACAGGACGTACATTGCTGAAAAACGCTTGTATCAATTAACAGCAGAAATTCCCAAAGCTAGAGAAAGTGCTTTGTCCAATGATACCGATCGCTTTCTTAACTCGTTCCGGCTACGGAAATAATACTTAGACTGTACTTACTCCTTGTGAGGAGGGCAAGTGCGATCGCATCTAGAAAAACCCTGAGAATTGGGAGCTACGGGAAGGCAAAAAGCCCCCAACTCCCATTCAACTATGCTTTCAAGGCATTCTATACAACCTCAAACGCGATCGACAGCGCCGCTATCTGCGAAGCCGAAACTGACCTTACTCCAATCAAAGCCTGACGAGAACTCATGTCTTCGATTAAACCATCAATCACATTAACTGCCTCTTCTCCCCTTGTATCTATCACACCACGTTCCTGATTTCGACTTTTCGCTAGGGATTGCAATCTCAACAGAGCAGTAGTAAGGGGCTTTTGGCTGGCAATCACCAGTACTTCTCCTACACCAGCGTCTTCAAAGGTTAGTTTAAAGTCATCTTTGCTGGGGTCTGGAATCAGACGAGGTTGATTTGGCTCGATGCGTGTTGCTTGCTCTAACTCTTCATTTGATAGCTGATTCTGATAATCATTAGGAAACAGGACGACGAGACCTTCAGCAGAGTCAATCAACACAATGCCGAGGTAAAGAGGGCTTTTTTCTCGGTTGATCACCTGGAACTGCAACGACGAGCCAACCCGTAGTTGTTCTGACTCACCGCGACTTCCATAGGGAGGACAAGAGGTGGGTTCTTCACAGCCCCGTGGAGTGAATGCCTGAGCAACCACTGACCCCCCTTGCTGACCTTCTAAACTCATCTTTACCTCTAAATTCAAGCGGGAGGATTCAGCATTGAGGGTCATCTTGATAACTCGCGCCGCCAACAGGGATTTGAGTTTTGGTCTTAACCTGTTGATCGCCTTTACCACAGTTTCCCTAGGTTCGCCAAAGGAATCAGGAATCAACTCTAGCGCTGGGGAAAATAGACAAATACTGCCTTCTGGTGGAATCTTTGTTCCCTGTTGCCGTTGTAATTCTTGGCGATAAGCAGGCGTCACGCGACTTAATAGATAATGCACCTCTTTGGCATAGGGCTTATTTCCCGGTTGAGAAGGAACAGCTTCTATACGACCTAACTTTTCTAGCGATTCCTTAGCACTGGTTGCCTCAGCACTTAAAGAAGGGTCAAGACCAATCTGTAACTTCCAATCACTGGGGATAGCACGGGCAAATTCTTGCAGCAACGTTCCCGGTTGAGCCGAACCCTTGACAATCGCTTTCCCAAATAAACCGTCGCGAGATTTCATTTCAACTTCTGTCGTGGCGGCACCGCGCCCGCCACCCGAAAGCGTGACAAATGTTGCACCCTGACCAAAGGCATCCATACTATCTCGACCAATTCCTCCTAGCCATAAGGTGGCTTCATTTCCGTTTAACTGAGTAATGACTGCCTCAGCAGGTGGCACTTGTTTCTCAACAAAATAGATGGGTTTTTTGTCGTTGGGACTATTGGGTTTAACCTCATATAGGGGAACTTGGTTGGAGAGGAGTTTAATGTTGTTCTTGACCCTGTTCATTACGTTTTCAACGTTGGTGGCTTG
>DATNQT010000609.1:0-1780 GCA_036703885.1 Candidatus Sericytochromatia bacterium | reverse complement strand
AACAAAACTCTTAGATATTGGATAGACAATCAAGGAGTTAAGCTAATTGATCTGTACAAACAATGCGCCATTATGGCAAAAGAGTTTGAATGGGCAGGCAAGCTTAACTCAATGGCACGTCAGGCTTCTGCCGAACGTGCCCTTTTTGCTATCCAACGTTTTTTCGCTAATTGCAAAGCAAAAACACCAGGCCAAAAAGGCTACCCAAAGTTTAAGAAAAATACTCGCTCTGTCGAATACAAAACATCAGGATGGCTACTTTCTGCCGACAAAAGATGTTTGACATTTAAGGACGGTTTTGCTGCTGGAAAGTTCAAATTAGTTGGTAGCCGGGATTTGCATTTCTATGCACCCGATGAAATTAAGCGAATCAGAGTTGTGCGTCGTGCCGATGGCTACTATGCCCAATTCTGTATCAACGTAGAGCGAAAAGAGGAGCCTGTTTTTACTGGTAAAGCTATTGGGATAGATGTGGGATTGAACCACTTTTATACTGACAGCGATGGTGAGACAGTCGCCAACCCCCGCTATCTTCGTAAAAGTGAAAAAGCTTTGAAGAGATTGCAGAAGCGAGTTTCTCGAAAGAAGAAAGGCTCTGGTAATCGAAAAAAAGCTATCAACAAGTTAGGAAGAAAGCACCTGAAGGTTAGTCGGCAGCGTAAAGACTTCGCTATAAAGACGGCGTTGTGCGCGGTGAAATCTAGCGATTTCGTAGCCTACGAAAACCTTCAAGTTAAAAATATGGTCAAAAACCATAAACTTGCTAAGTCGATCAGCGATGCAGCGTGGTCACAATTTGCTCAGTGGTTAGAGTATTTTGTCCAAGTATACGGCAAAACAGTAATTGCTGTTGCTCCTCAATACACCTCACAAGAGTGTTCTAATTGTGGCAATCTTGTTAAGAAGACGCTATCAACCAGAACTCATATTTGCGGCTGTGGGGCGATATTGGATCGGGATCATAACGCTGGAAAAAATATTTTAACCAAAGGGTTGAAGCAAGCAGGAATTAGTTTGAATTTAAATACGGTGGGGCACACCGAAATTAACGCTTGGGGACAGAACGATCTCTACTCCTTGGTGGCGACATCAACGAGCAAATCGACTGATTGATCCAAGAATCCTCGCGACTTCAGTCCGAGGAGTGTCAAACGCTGATTTGGTTGGTGCGCGAAATATTGCAATGAGAGCATTGCTTGTCCGGCAAGACTGGATGAGCACTCTTGAGCTTGTCAGCATCCCCTGATGTATCGAGCGGTGAAACCAAAGCCCAAATCCTGCAAAGGTTTTCCCAATTGCGGTGGAGTTCAGATACAAGCCCACATCATAGCGGTACTCCGCTTGATGCTGGGTAGTTGACACTTATCTTGAATTTGTCTAGCCAACTTCACAGAGAGAGTGGTTTTGCCAATACCCCCCATACCCAGCAGCCCTACCAGGTGACAGCCCTCCTTCACAATCCATTGCTCTATCGTTAAACCAAAAAGTTGGACTTTCAAACGGGGAGAGGGAAAATCAAAAATGATCATAGCCTTAGATAGGCGGGACAGACTTTCTAGAATCGCATCCGTAGCGTAGAATGTTGAGGCTGCTTTTAGGTGTCACATGACTATTATCCAGTTCCCCGCCCGCGGGAGATTTTTGAAAGCTAAAAAGTCTGATTCCCCGCCTCAAAAAACTGGCCGCAATACCAGGACGTATTTGGAAGTTCGCGATCGCGAGTATTTGTTTGAGGAGGAAGTGAAGGCGATGATCCAGGTTGCCTTCAAAGGGCGCTGGG
>DATNQT010000608.1:0-10888 GCA_036703885.1 Candidatus Sericytochromatia bacterium | reverse complement strand
AGCATCGAGGCATGACCGTTCGATAAAACAAAGCGATCGCGATTTGCCCAGATCGGCTCATCGGGGTCGAACTGTAAAAATCGCTGCCACAAACAGTAAGCAACTGGAGCTAATGCCATCGGTGTCCCTGGATGCCCAGAGTTTGCCTGCTGCACAGCATCCATCGATAAAGTCCGAATCGTGTTAATGCATAGCTCATCAAGTTGTGTTTGATTTGAAACTTGAGTTTGGGCAATCACGGCTTTCTCTCCTTCTTAAGGATTTATAGAAAGAATTAGCGATGTAAATTAAACGCCTTTAATCGTAAACTTTTAACTTGTGCTAATGCTTTTTGAAAATGAAAGATTCTACTGACTAAACAGTTGCTCATTATTTATGTTGAAGCTATCTAAAAGCAGCAACTTATAGCAGTGTGCAACACGAGCCAATCTCTAACCACTCAAGATTGCTAAGTTAAACAACAACTTAAGACGAATGCCACTGACTATGAACTTCAGGACTTACGCAATTGGCACAGCGATCGCACTTAGATAAGAGCAGTTGAGCATAAGGTAGAGTGAGGACTGGACATTGGCAAATTTTAGCTTGAGCGGGTGAGATCGCAATAAAAGGAGCCACACCTGGTAAATTTGGGCAGGATTACCAACTCTTGCCCAGTAGGGTGATATCATGTCCGGGTAATCACTTACGATTACGCCCCGATCTGAGTCCACCAATGAAAGCCTGTTAAACCTCGAATCAAATCTTGCTGTTGCAATAAAGATTGGCAACGACGAAATAAAACTTCCTCCAAATCATCAAGTGTTTCAAATGAACGATTGGCGATTGGTTCATCAACCAAAGTCCATAATCTTTCTGCTGGTTGTAGTTCGGGGGAATGGGATGGCAAAAGTATTAAATGTAATCCTTCTGGAACTTTTAACTCTTTGCTAATATGCCATCCGGCTTGGTCAATGGCTAAAAGCACCCGTTTTTTAGCCCCTAATTTCAACTCACGAGCAAAATCTTCTAAAACTCGATTAAACAGTTTCGTATTGACATAAGGAATAATCCACCAATAAGTTTCTCCCGTTTGAGGATGTACAAATGCATACAACCATAACCACTTAAATCGTCAATTGACATTCTTCATTGGATTTTCTCCCTCCGACACATAAACTCGCCTGAGAACTGGCTTGAGTCCCAAACGGTGTTCATCTTCACTCCAAAGTTGAATTTCAGCTTCTGGATATTTTTTCTTCAGCGCTTCTGCTTCTGTAGCTAGTTTTTTTTCCAGGCTTCTTGCTCAAAGTAGTCACTTTGGGTGTGAGATGGTCGAGGGACTCGCAATCTAAAAGTCATTTGTCGCAATATTTCCCATCCTCTTTGTCTGCTCACCTGTCTCCCCGTTAGACAAGTAAGCCAGTCGGCGACTTTGCGACCATTCCATAGTCCTCCGTCTGGAGCCTTCTCCTGTAAAGCTTGCCACAATTGTGCTTGCTCAACATCGTCAATTAACGGCTTGGTTCCTTGATTTTGATTTCTGCGATCGCCTAATCCTTCAGCGCCAAATTCGTTGTACCTTTTGACTAATGCGTAGATCCATGTTCTGCTGTGCCCTGTTATTTCCTCTACTTCAAGAGTTTTTTTTCCTTGCGCTAGCAACCAGATAATCTGATACTGGCGACTTTCTACCCCATCTTTTGCTTGTCGGTAATGCTGCTGTAGCTGCTCAATTGTTAAGTGTTTGGCTACGCTAATTCGTTTTGGCATCGCTGATGGAAAGCACTCTCTCCTTTTATCGTAAGCGATTATGCGGACATGATATGACTCCATGCTCAAACTCCGGCATCCATCCTTCAACGGTGCTGCTTAACGCAAGTATACTTGTATCTAGTAAGATAATCTGTTGGAATACAGATAACAGGTTAACCTAACCAGATTGCTAAGAAGCTAACCAATTGAGGGCAGGCAAATCAAGAGCGCCACAGACAGAAGCCTGGAAATTGCTTGCTGATCAAATTCTTTGATGTTGTTGAAGATGTCGTCTGTTTGTGCAATTTTTTTTGTTTGGCTTTTACGACTTTGCGAAGACGATAGCCCTACTTGATTTCGGCAGGATCGAATTCGGTGACTCGTCCTAGTCGGGCAGCCAAAAATACATCGTAGGTTGCACAATAAGCAATGGTGACATCATTGGCTTGGTTATAAAGATGGACGACTGTGCCAGCTCCTCCTGGTTGAAGTGCAATAGGTTGCAAATCGCCAAAAAATAGACGGCGAATTGTGTCTCCACTGCCTAATTCATCTCTTAACTTTTGTAGCAGAGCAAGTTTCTTCTCAATGGTTGAGGGCGTTGGATTTGCTGGGTCAGCTGATAAATGCATGGCTATAATTCTCCGGTAGTTTTTACAGTGATACTCGTTGGCGTTCTGGTCTACAAAAAATCGATTCTTGACAGCATTAAGCACTGCCATAAACTGGAACTGCTGCCCCTCGAACATCTTGAGCCGCTTCAGATGCTAAGAAACAAATAACTTGAGCTAAAGATTCAGCTTTTACCCAGTTGTGCGCGTTCTCAGCTCCCAATGCAACTCGATTAGTAGGGGTATCAATAATGCTGGGTAGAACCACATTGGCTGTAATGTTGGTTCCCTTGGTTTCATCAGCGATTGCCTTGGTCAGGGCAACAACTCCGGCTTTGGAAGCACAATAAGCGGCGAGTTGTCCGCTTGGTTCTACAGCCCCCCGTGAGCCGACCGTGACAATCCGTCCATACCCATGCTCTAACATACGTCGTAGACTATGCTTGCAGAGTAAAAAGGTTGTGTTGAGATTCACCCCAAAGTCCCGTTGCCAATCAGCAAAAGGATACTCATGGGTTTTACCAATCGCAAAACCTCCAACCAGATGAATCAACACATCGACTCGCGGCATATCATCCACTAGGTGTTGAACAGCTTGCTCATCTTGCAGATCAGCAGGAGTGAACTGGATTCTGCCCTGCTCGGTAGGGGAGATAGCTTGTTTGAGCCGCTCTGTTTCTTCCGGTTTGCGATAAGGCACTGTGACGATCGCACCTTGTGCCAGTACAACAGGAGTGACACCCAAACCCAACCCCCCAGTACCCCCTGTCAGTAACACATACTTGTCTTTCATTGTTACTCCACAAACCACTTCATTCTTCCAACTTCATTCTTCAACTTTGATTCGATTTAGAACAGTCAAGTTTTTCAAGTTAAGAAGCAACTTAAGTGGGTTAGCATACCAATGCTTTTCAAAAATGCCAGGATGCTTGCCAATGGCTGGCTTTCGAGAATGATCATCAATAAAACCCGTGCTGATCTATTTGAAACCAGTGGTTGCTGTTTGAAACCAGTGGTTGCTGTAAGCAAACGTGCAGTACCCGCCTTCAGGCGCTAATTGATTGGTAGGCGTTGCTGAATGCAAGTATGATTTCCTTTCTGAAGACTCAAGCCGTACTCTTGTTGAAGGGGAGGTTCTCGAAAATGCGCTATAGCGTTTTCAAATGAGACATGAAAAAGCGTCGTAGTTTTTAAGATGAGGAAATCTAAACAATTTGTAATCAACTAACATTTCAAACAAATGCTTAATGATTGAAAAGTTTTTACAGAATCGATAACATCTCCTGAGTAAATTTTTGAGTTGTAACCAAACCGCTTCGATGGGATTTTCTTGGCTGAGCGTAAGGAGCAAATAAATGACAGGTCACCTGCCACTTATCCGCGTCTAAATCTTGATTTATTTCGGCTAAAAACTTTTGCATTGTTTCGCCTCGATGATAAGCCGCACCATCCCAAAAGAGAAGTAATTTCTTACCAGGATTTCTAGCCATGAGTTGTTGAACGAAATCAACCGTGTATTCTCCATTCCCTTTAGGATATTTCTCTAGGATTAATTCTGGGTTAACTAAATTTAAGGCTCCGTAATAGGTTTGACGATTTTTTTCATTCATTATTGGAATATAAAGTCTGTCTTTGCTGTCTCCCCACAGATGACTTATCAACTCTCCTTCTAACAAATGAACTTCGTCAATTGCATACACGGCAATCTTTCCATCTCTGATGTCGGGAAGAAGCTCTGTTAATTTTGCTTTAATCTCTTGAACCCTTTTTTTCACGACCTCTGGGTCTTGACGTGGATGCTTTTTTTGGGCTTTTTGCCAACTCTTTCGCGCTGCTTTTAGGAGTTCATAGTAACTTGTTGGGGATTTAAACACCACATCATATTGCTCAGCTACATAACATTCTAATTCGGATAAATCCCAGTACTTTTGTTCTTTTAACCATTCTATTACTTCTTGTCTTTGCTGTGATGTTAAATAACTGTCTGCTCCTTGATAAGAGAGTTTTAATCCTTCTATACCGCTCTCTTCATAGCACTTCTTCCATTTACTAATAAAACTTTTTGATACATTTAATACTTCGGCTATTGCTCTATAAGCCCAACCTTGTAAAGCTAATTTTACTCCCAGCGCTCTTTTTAACTCTCTGGAGTCTAAATTCGTCTTAATCCACTCATCTAATTCTTGTAGCTGTTTTTCCCTCTCCTGACTTTTCATATAGTTTTCTCTCCGAGCAGAGCCTTCATTTTACCATTGTCTCCTTTGTATATGTTTACATCTCAAATAAAAATACTATATATAAATTAATCTTGATTTTTTAACCTACATTCCGCACCCTGAAGTGTCACACCACAGATTTTCTTCTTAATTGGGAATTGGGAATTGAAAATTGGGAATTGGTCGCCCATCTTAAGTATTTCAAGTATAAAAAATTACTTTATGCCAAGCTCAAATTCCAAAAAAGCGATCGCATTGAGATTGCCTTGAACTCGCAAATGGAACGCGAGGCGAGCGAGGAAATTGAATTCTTTGAGAAGAAAATCAAGTTCAAAGCGATAACGGAGCAACTTCCTCATCTCTCATCACAACAGTATGAGGAGATGGTTGAGAAAAAAACGATACTACTCAAGTCCTTATCTGGCATAACTATCCGGATTTTTTCCCCAAGTTGCAGAAAAGGTTACTGAAGTAGTCCAAGGCATTGTAGATTCATTATTCATTTTGTGGATGGCATGAGCGCACTGCCATCTAACGCCTTGTAGGGCTTAGTCAAAGCAGTTTTACTCAAGCAAGGAATAAGAGAAAGCTATGGTATTTCAGCCGGCTTATGATAAGGGTGTCAGCGAAGACTCGACCATTGAAGTATCTCAAGAAGGATTGCGCTCTATTCTGAATCAAATAGAGTCAGAACTTCTCGATAGTGAAGTTTACCGCCGTACAATGGCTGGTTTACAGACGATGTTAGGAGAGGCATCTGGCACCGCGCACATTTTAGTAAAAGCCGTGGGGCGAGAAGCGGTTCGCTTAACCTTTCAGGAGTTTGCCAGACAGTATAAAGTTGTTCCTGTCGCGGCTGAAGGAACGAATAAGGCGAGGAAAGAGGAAGTAAATTCTTCCCAAAAGGTAGAAGGTAATCCAATGCAGACGGAGTTACAGCCCACTACTACCTCAATGGAAGACGTTGCTACTTCAGTTGAAAGGAGCAAATCCCTCAGTCGGCTTAATAGATTGATTGGTGATACGAAACCATCCAAAAAACTTACTAAAGCAGAACTAGAAGCGCAAAAGGTAGCACAAGAACGGGAGGAACTTCTGCGTCAAGTTGGTCAAGAACTGCGGCAGGCACGAGAAGCGCGATCGCTTAGTGTAATACAACTTCACAATCAAACTCTCGTACCACACCATCATATAGAAGCTTTAGAAGCAGGCCGCTTGGAGGAGTTGCCAGAGGATGTTTACGTTCGTGGTTTTATCCGTCGGCTTGCTCAAGCCTTAGGGATGAATGGGATTGCGATCGCCTCTTCCATCCCAGAAGCCGATCCCGTGAAATCAGTAGTTCCCTCCTGGTATCAATCCACAGCCACAGCCGTATCGGGATTTCAACTCAGTTCAGTTCATCTATATCTCGGCTACACTGCCCTAATCGCAGGCGCTGTGGGAGGACTTAGCTTGATGTCCAGCCAATCGACGCCAGGAGAATCCGTGAAATCTGAGCCTAGTAAATCTCCCCAAACATCAGCTTCTCCCAAAGCCAATCGTGCAGAACATACCAATAAGCCTGGAGTAAAATCTACCAAAATTGGTATAAAAGCTGGGACAGATATTGCACCACCAGAAGCCTTACCGTTCTAGTGAAATACAGGCTTAGAATGGGGGCACAAGGCTTTGCGTCCCTACCGTGTAGTACGCCAAAAGTGTAACCTGCTGTAAAAATTACCGAAATTAATGGGTCTAAAGCCCCGTTATAAGAAGGACGGCTTTTGCTCGGAATAGTCCAGAAATTAGGACGAGGAGTGTCAACTAATTGCTCAGTACAAGGTTGTCTCGATGGACAATCGTTTCCGCACCAGAATAGCCCAAAATACTAGGGATTTCGTCCGATTGACGCCCTTGAATCTGCTTTAATTCTGTGCTGCTGTAGTTGACCAGCCCTCTGGCAATTTCCAAGCCACTACTATCGCATAGCTGCACGGCATCAGATGAGCGAAAATCTCCCTCAATACTAGTAATGCCAGCAGCTAATAGGGACTTACCCGATTTGGCGATCGCAGCTACAGCTCCCTTGTCCAGATAAAGCTTTCCCACCGGGACTAAACTGTGGGCAATCCAGCGCTTACGAGCATTATCCGTCCGAGGTTGGGGTTCAAATTGGGTTCCTAAAGGTTCTCCCTGTAAGATTTTTTCAATAGTTTCAGGGTATCGTCCTTCTGTAATCACCGTCCTCACGCCAGCACTGGTGGCAATACGAGCGGCGGCAATTTTTGTAACCATACCGCCCGTCCCCCATTGGGAACCCGACTCGCCTGTTTGTACCTGGAGTTCTGCTAGCTGCTCAATACGACTCACCAGTGTAATTGGCTGGGCATCAGGTACTGCACGGGGATCGGCTGAATAAAGCCGATCCACATCGGTTAGTAAAAACAACCAGTCGGCTTCAATTAAACTTGCTACCAAGGCGCTAAGTGTGTCGTTATCTCCAAACTTCAGTTCCTCTACTGCTACGGTGTCGTTTTCATTCACCACTGGGATAACGCCCAGTTGTAGGAGTTCCTGAAATGTGGCGAAAGCGTTGACGTAGCAGCTACGTTGGATAAAGTCACGGCGACTGAGGAGAACTTGGGCGATCGGTTGTTGCAGGCTCGTGAAAAAATCATCGTAGATTCGCATCAGCCGTCCTTGACCGACGGCGGCTACGGCTTGTTTCAGAGCCATTGTTTGGGGACGTGACCTTAACCCTAGCCGCGCACAGCCAATTCCCACCGCGCCAGAGGTGACCAGAACGACACGATGACCTGAGGAGCGGAGTTGGGTGAGAGTTTCAACTAGCTTGGCAATGGTTGAAATTGCCAGTTGACCTGTTGCAGGTTGAGTAAGGCTGGAAGTGCCAACTTTGACAACAATTGTTGCAGGTGTTTTGTCATTGGTCATTGGTCATTGGTCATTAGTTATCAGTAGAAGCTCTCGCTACACCCTCGCATTCGAGCGCTTTTTAAGGGGGATGCCAGGGGGATCTCCGGGTTCAGCAATGCCAAAATTATAGAGCGCCCGTCTCCTTATAGGTAGGAGACCGAGCGCTCTAGAGAAATGAAACAGGTTTTATATAGTTAGGGTCTTTATATTCGCTGACCCCATTTGAACAAGATCTATAATGCCAGAAATTTTTATGATGATGAATTCTTATAATGTTTTCTTTATATTTCTCTTTATCTTGTTTTATCAGGTTTATTTAAGTTTTGTTGCACTGCGGGGAGCGAAACGCCTAAGGCTTGAGATAGCCAAACTTCAAAGTCACGGGTTCGGCTTGAGGTCTTAATCACGCTGGGATCGAGCATTGGTTCAACCAGAATGGTGAACATTCCCAAGCGATTGCCTGCTAGAACATCTGTGAATAAGCGATCGCCTACCATTGCCACCTGTTCTACGGGAAGATTCATCGCCTCAGCCGCTTTTTTCAACTTACGTCGCGAAGGCTTACCCGCCCCCAGCATATAAGGCAAATCGAGGGATTTAGCAATACTACTAATTCGAGATTGACTGAGATTATTACTGACCAGCCATACGGATACCACAGGTCTGATTTGCTCCACCCACTGCCTGAGTTCCTCAGACGCTTGAGCTACTCTTAGGGGTACTAAAGTTTCATCAACATCCAGCACTAGACCCTTAAGCTGATATTGTTCTAGGATATCTGGGGTCAGACTCAAGATCGGACCTCCAAGAATTAAGTCGGGTTGTAAGTTTGAGATCCAAGACATTGTTGATTGAGCAAAGTTATATCCCTGGCTTAAGGTGAAGGAGACGCTTTTTGTTGGGCTTCCACTTGTTGGCGAATCGCCTCTTTAGCGGCTTCGTGGGCAGCTAGGGTTTTACTAAAAAAGTGAGTACCGTCGTATCGGGCGACGAAAAAGAGATAATCGGTGTTTTCCGGATATAGGGCTGCTTTCAAACTGGCTAAACCCGCACTGGCAATGGGGGTGGGTGGTAATCCGGGGTTGAGGTAGGTGTTGTAGGGAGAGGGGGTTCTCACCTGAGCATAGGTTAGGGGTTGGTCTACCGTTTGTCGAATGCCCAATCCATATTCAACAGTTGGATCGGTTTCCAATCTCATCCCGCGCCGTAAACGTGCTGTAAAGACACCTGCAATGCGGGAGCGTTCGGTAGGAATTACGGCTTCTTTTTCCACAATGCTGGCGAGTGTTACCCACTCATCCAGGTTGAGCTTGGTTTGCTTTTGTCCTTGTTGATAAATCGGCAGTGCCACTTGCTCAAATCGGTTGAGCATTTGTTGGACGATTTGCTCAGCTGAAACGCGATCGCTCGATAACTGATAAGTATCTGGATACAAATACCCTTCCAGATGAGGCAAATTATCAGGCAACCAGGGATACTTGCCCTTATCAATTTTGGTGGCGGCAGTGAGAAAGTCTTGAGCGTTGAAATATCCCAGAGATTCAAAGTAAGCTGCCATTTGGGTTAGCGACCACCCTTCGGGAATGGTGAACGAAAGCTGCATCACCTCACCCGTCCAAATTTTTTGAGCGACCGCTGTTAGAGGCTGCGTCGGCGACAGCTTGTAGGTTCCCGCCTTATAGCCCCCTTGGCGGTCTTGCAGCTTCAGCCAATAAGTCCACAGTCTCCAGGCATGGGAGGAGCGAATCAAACCCGCCGCTTCCAGATCGTGACCGATCTGCTGCGCCCCGGTTCCTGAAGGGATTTGGATTTGTACAGCTTTCTCTAACTCCGAGTTAGAGGAGCGATCCATGGAGGGGGGTAACTGTGCCCAACTCCACCACGCCCAGCCCTGCCACGCACAAATGCCCAGCGTGAGTGGCAGAAGGGCAAGATAATATGACCACTTGGAGATGCTTCTAACAGCTTTCATATCTAGCGTAATGAACGATCGCGCTTTCCCATCGTGAATCTGAGCCGGAGAGCTTTACTCTTCATCCAAATCGTTAAACAGCCATTCATTCAAAAGTGGCTGTACTTTTTGAATTTCTTCTGGAGAAAGTAGTTCGGCTTGACCCGCACTGTTCCTCCGAGCAGGAAATAGTAGTGGATCGAGAGGGGTGTAGATTTCGTACTTTTGTTCTTCATGATAGAAGCTAGCAAGATACATCAGCTCCTCTGGCTCTAATTTGACATCATCCTCCTCAATCTCAATTGTAAGGATGTCATCCTCGTCTACATCGTCCACAGATGGCATTTCACCCGCAACCGTGAGGGTAAAGGCGGTACGTTTGAGAATCAGATTTTGCTCGGCTAGAACCGCTTGGGCATCCGAGAAGATCAGATCGATCTCAGTGTCATCTTCTAGGAGAGTAGCATCGGCTGAGTCTTCCTCGTCTTCCTCGTCCCAAGCAACAATTTCTACTGGGGAATCTACAGGCATGAGAAGAAGGTATTCGGAACCCTCTACTTCCAGGGAATGTTCAATGGAACAATTCAAGCGTCGTCCTGATTCATCTATCAGCGTAACGACATCGTTATCGGATTGCCCATTTTCTTCGGGCAATTCAGATGAGAACATGGCAGATTTGCTTTTATCTAGGCTCAAAGGGAATTGGGAAACTGCCAACCTCATCGTTATAATACGTTGGGGAGCAGGTCGCAAACATCAGGATATCACGACGCAGTAGCCTGATATCGCTCTTGGGTCAATTCAGTGGACACGATATCTCACTACAGAAATGTTTCCTTTTTGCCAGACTTTTTAAGAAAGCCCTACCGCTACCAGTGCGCGATCGCTTTTTTGCCCAATTGAATATCTGTGAAAGCGACGCCTTCTTTCTAACTAAACATCTTGCACCTAGCGATTAGAAATCGCGGCTACACAAACAAAACCCGCCTGCGCGGGTTTGAATCCTCTCTCAGTCCACGTAGGTGGACTTGGGTTGTATAGCCCCAGAATTCCTATTCTGAGGGCGTTTCATCAATCACGCTGCCTGCTGTATCTGAGCAAACTGCCAGCGCGTGACACCTCCTTCCTCACGGCTAATCAATATGCCGAACCACTCCAGACGTTCTAGATTTTCTGCGATCGCTTTTTTCTGCCGTTGTGCGCCATTAAACTGAGCCGCCACTTGCTCAACAGTCCACTCGCCTCCACTGGTGAGTAACAATTCGCGAATTGCTGCCAGTTGGTCTTTGGGTTTCTTAGACCAGGTTTTCTGTGCTGCTGGAGTTATAACCCCAGTTATAATCCCCAGGATACTCATTTACTGGCATCAACTCGATCGCATTAATGCCGAGTTCGCTCAAGTAATCTAATTTTGCGATCGCGTCTTGGTATTTTCCCCGCTTGTATTGGTCATCCTCTCCGCC
>DATNQT010000607.1:0-6700 GCA_036703885.1 Candidatus Sericytochromatia bacterium | reverse complement strand
CCATTAACCCCCTTCTTGAGGTCAGTAGAAACATCGGTTGTCATACAAATCTTTTTCCTAAGTTTTATTAACTCTATGTTCAGGCTATGAAATTTCTCAAATACTTGGTAGAACCTTAAGGCAGACTCTGCCTCAACAAGCTCTACCCCCTGATGTACTTTGTCATCGCATCACAGAGGCTATATACAGTTAAGGCAATGTTGGCAGTGAGTCTTGAATAATATTGCCCCGGTTCTCACGAAGAACAGCGACATTTGGAACAATTGACCGTAATCTAAACGTGTGCGATTGAGTTAAAGGTTAGCCTCTGTTTTCTACCAGAAGTTTGAGTCACAAAACGGAGAGTATCTGTACCTTAGTGGTGAAGAACTAGGGAATCATTTGTGCAAATTAAAACACCAGACTGGGTCAAACACGCGGTTTTCTATCAGATTTTTCCAGATCGCTTTGCCAGAAGTCAGAAGCCTCGCAAGCGGCTTTTGCAGAATGCCCGTTGGGAAGATTGGAATGCAATGCCGACGCTTCAAGGTTACAAGGGCGGAGACTTGTGGGGTGTAATAGAGCAGTTGGATTACTTACAAGATATGGGTATAAACGCGATTTACTTTACACCCATCTTTCAATCTGCCAGCAATCACCGCTACCATACTCACGATTATTACCAGGTTGACCCAATGTTGGGGGGAAATCCAGCGTTTAAGGAACTGCTAGATGCTGCCCATGATCGCAATATCAAAGTTGTTCTGGATGGGGTGTTTAACCATTCCAGTCGCGGTTTTTTCTTTTTCCACGATGTTCTGGAAAATGGACCCCATTCCCCTTGGGTGAACTGGTTCAAAATTCATGAGTGGCCTGTTTCTGCCTATAACGGGGAGTTTCCTGCGAACTATGAGGGTTGGGATGGTAATCGGGCGCTGCCAGTATTCAACCACGAAAACCCAGAAGTGCGGGAATACATCATGGAGATTGCTGAATATTGGATTAAGTTCGGCATCGACGGTTGGCGCTTGGATGTGCCATTCGAGATTAAAACTCCCGGTTTTTGGCAGGAATTTCGCGATCGCGTTAAAGCTATCAACCCCGAAGCCTACATTGTTGGGGAAGTTTGGGAGGATTCCCGTGAATGGTTGGATGGCACTCAATTCGATGGGGTGATGAACTATCTATTTGCCGCACCGACTATTGCTTTTACTGCAGGCGAGCGCGTAGACATGGAGCAAGTACAAGATCGTTCCTACCAACCCTATCCACCTCTATTTGCTAAGGAGTATAGCGAGAAAATCAAAGAGCTATTGGAACTATACCCGTGGGAAATCCAACTCACCCAGTTAAATTTGCTTGCTAGTCATGATACAGCACGGTTACTCTCAATTGCTGGAGAAGATCGCGCCAGTGTTGAATTAGCAACATTACTGTTATTGACCTTTCCCGGTGCGCCTAGTATTTACTATGGTGATGAGGTTGGTTTACCCGGTCGTCTCGATCCAGACTCCCGCCGTGGCTTTCCAATGGAAGTCCATTGGGAGCGTGATGTACTAGAGTACCACCGTAAGCTAATTGATATTCGTCATGCTTACTCTGCCCTCCGGACGGGTAATTACCAAGTTCTATTTGCTGAGGGAACAGTTTACGTTTTTGCTCGAATTTTAGGAGCTGAGGAACTAATTGTTGCCATTAATATTGGGACTGAACCCGTAAATATTACCTTTGAGGTAGTTGGTTTGCAGTCTCAGCCTAATCAGATGTTGTACGGTAGCGGCGAGGCAGCTTGGAGCAGTGAAGGAGAAGCAAGTACCTTGACCTTGCTCCTGCCGCCGCGTACTGGATGCATTCTGGGTTTAGCTGATTAAGTTAGACTGTTGCCTAAATTAACTTAAAGAAAAAAGAAGGCTACCTGTGCAGGTGACCTTCTTTTTCCTGAGCGAGTCTAGCTAAGAGTGACCTTTCAATCACTTATGGATACTTGTATAGCAGTCGCAATTTAGGTTAGGACGGGATTAGCGCCTAAAACCCTTTTATAGACTGTGGGGAGTACTCAGCACTCAGCACTCAGCACTCAGTACTCAGCACTCAGCACTTTGCCATACTTATTGAGGCGGTAGCAGAACCATGTCAACGACATGGATAACTCCGTTATCCGCTTCGATATCAGCTTTCACAACCATCGAGGCATTCACCTTGACGCCACTGGAAGCATCAATGGTGAGATCTGAACCTTGAACAGTGGTTGCCTTATCAAGCTTGACGACATCCGAAGACATCACTTTGCCAGGAACAACATGGTAGGTGAGGATTTTGGTCAGCTCAGGAATATTCTGTAGCAGTGAGTCTACGGTACCAGCAGGTAGCTTGGCAAAAGCTTCGTCGCTGGGTGCAAAAACGGTGAAAGGACCAGGGCTTTTCAGCGTTTCTACAAGACCAGCAGCTTTAACCGCAGCGACTAGGGTATTAAAAGAACCAGCGCTCACGGCTGTATCTACGATGTCTGGCATATGTGTTAACCATTGTTAAGTTGTTCTGTAAAGCATTGTAACGAACTTCTCAGCTTTTTGACGTGTTCTGGATAACACACACCTAGGACAACGTCTCGTACTCCAGCATGGCTGGCATGAGGATGGAGTCAATAACGTGGATGACGCCGTTGTCAGTGAGAATATCTGGTGTCAGAACTAGTGCCTGATTGACTTTATAGCCATGAGTAGTATCAATAGCGACGATTGAACCCTCAACGGTCTCTGCTTCTTCTAGCTCAAGTAAGTTATCAGTTCTCACATCACCAAACAGAACATGATATGTCAGGATTTTTTTGAGTTTTGGGATGTCCTGTAACAAGCTGTCTAAGGTTCCTTCTGGCATTCTGTCAAACGCTTCATCGAGGGGTGCAAAGACAGTGTAAGGACCAGGGCTTTTGAGGATATCTACCAAACCAGCAGCCTCAACCGCCTTGACCAGCGTGTTGAATGAACCAGCATTAATGGCAGTCTCAACAATGTCAGCCATGAGTTTTGTGAGTTATATATGAATGTCCTGTTAAGGATTACAGCAAGATAGACTTCGGAGGCATCTTTCAAAGGTTGGAGTTGCGTCTTTAATGACTGGAAGTGACACCTCGTTGCTGGATTTGCTCCATGAAAAAGTCTTCTAAAGAGGAGCGAGCGAGGTTCATGGTAATCAACTGCGCCCCCATTAACCGCAGAGTGGCAAGAAATTCTTGGGGTTCGCCTTGTAATTGACCGTACCAGGAACCTTGATCGAAAGATAGGTCTTTAACCCAACGTTTAAGAACATCTAAGTTACCGCCTTTGCCTTTAACACGGTAGGTGTCAGCTTGACCTAGCAGTTCATTTAGGGAACCGATGCAAATTAATTCTCCATCTGCAAGGATAGCAACGCGATCGCAAATTTCTTCGACATCGGACAGGACGTGACTATTGAAGAAAATTGTCTTCCCTTGGGCTTTGAGGGAGAGAATAATCTCTCGAACTTGGTAGCGTCCTACAGGGTCAAGTCCAGACATCGGTTCATCGAGAAACACGACTTCGGGGTCGTTGATGAGTGCTTGTGCCATGCCGATACGCTGGAGCATTCCTTTAGAATACTGTCGCAGTTGCTTCTTCCGGGTAGCGGCTTTGGACAATCCAACTAAATCTAACAGCAAGGGAATGCGCTGCTGCTGTACGCTACGAGGAATTTCAAATAGTCCCGCGACAAACTGCAAAAACTCCCAACCTGTAAGATAGTCGTAGAAATAGGCATTTTCTGGCAAGTAGCCAATTCGCTGCTTCACTTGTGCGTCGCCAATGGGACTCCCTAGTAACCACGCCCGCCCCGATGTAGGACGGACAATTCCTAAGAGTGTCTTCAATAACGTTGTTTTCCCGGCTCCATTAGGTCCGAGCAAGCCAAAGGTTTCTCCCTGATAGACGGTGATGGAGCAGTTCTTGAGGGATTCAATTTTTTGATTGAACCAAAAGCCAGTGCGATAGACCTTTCTCAGTTCAGAGGTCTGCACTACAGGTATTCTGTCAGTAGCAGTCAGTTCAGCTGGCAAATCGGCAGTAGAATCCATCCTAAGTAAATGCGATCGCTCATGTCTCCTGAGTTTAATGATTCCCTATTTTGCCGATTTTTGTGTCACTTCAGAATGTTTATAGAATTATCCTAAGCCGAATAGAGAGGCGATCGCGTTTATCACTTCTCCCTCTGGCTTGCCATAAGATCGACTGTAACCTTAAGAATAGGAAAGAAAGCGATGCCTCGCGGAAAAATTGTTGCGATTATTACAGGTGCGATTTCGATAATTTTGGCTCTTGCTTATCTCCTCCTCGTGCAGCTATTAGACTTCCGAGGTGAGATGATACCTGCTCCTATCAGTCAGCTTCCGCAGAGCATGGAGGTTGCTCACATACCTGCCATACAAGCAATTGTGTATATGCAAAATCTGGTCTAATTGTCAATGTCTAATCGGTGCTGGTGACTAAACAAAGGCGCTAACTCTGGAGTTGCGGCTCACTCCCCCTCACTAGCTGTTGTTGAGCGTTCGGCATCTTCAGTGTCTTGCCAATACTCCGTTGCTTCTTCTTCCGACAGTGGGGAAATGGTTAGAGGGTTGCTTGCCGAATCGCCTAAAGTAACACTTGCATCTGGAGCTGGCATAGCTGGTGTATCTGGTGTATCAACGTTTCCAGAGATATCTGAAGTCTGTTGGTCTGGCGTCGGGAGATTCTGGGGTTGCCATAAACTGCTCCTCAGTAGGATTAATCTAGATTGGTTAATTTTTTTTCGAGTTTCCTTATTGCGAGGGTTCACTCGAATCCTTATCTATGCAATGGGTTTGAATCGCACGGATAATGCGATCGCACAGGAATAGTGCAGTTTTTAGCCATTTAAACTGATAGTTTGGCATACTAAGTGATCAAGAGCCTTAATCTCTAGAGTAGGCTAAAGGTTTTGGTAATTACGAACACAGACGGGCTTAATACTAGACCTATGCTTTTGATAGAAGTTAGCTGAAGCTGTAGCAATTATTGTACTTATAAGTAGGAAGATTTTCCTGAATTATAACGCGCTTAGAAAAGAGGCGCTTCTCCTAAACCAGATGCGATTGCGACGAAGCGCCTATTCATATCTACGTGTCTATATCTAACTGTCTAAAGTTGATGAAATAAGGCAGATGGGAGGCGAGGCGATCGCTGTCCCTGCTGATGTAACCAATTTTGAACAGGTAAAGGCGATCGCAGAGCGAGCCGTCGAGCATTACGGACGACTCGATACCTGGGTAGCATTTAGCCGCCCTCAACCTTTACGCGACGTTTGAGCAGACAACACCAGAGGAGTTTAAACGTGTCATCGATGTCAACCTAATGGGACAGTCGCCGTGTCCAATATGCCCTCTTCAACAGATGAGAGAGACGGCCAGATCCAGCTTTTCGAGTTTCGTCAGAATCCAGGGTATGTGTACTAATGCTTAACCACAACGTTGATTTCGACAATAGGCAAGTCATGCATGAGCAGCTCATCGTCTCCAACGCCTTGATGCTTGGGGCACTTGCCTGGAGAGGTTACCAGTTGAAGCGCACAGGAGCAGTTGTAGTTTATGGGTTAAAGGAGGAGAAAGCTTCTTTTGAAGAGAGTATTGATGCCGAAATCGGTTATCTCTCGAAAGAGGAAGTTACCCAAAGTTATCAGCAAGCAATTGGGTTATTCGAGTTGCTGAATGAATACGAGCCAAGCAACGAAATGGTCGTCAGTTTTATTCACACTGACGGCAGCTGGATTGAATCTTACCGAGTAACTTTGGAGATCTCATTGCTAAACTGCTTCATCTTACAACAGGAGCAATTGCTCTGACTGTGACATTCTTTCATTTATACATATTTCTTCATTTTCTGAAGATTTCGTTAACTCAAATAAAACAATCATGAGCAAGACTAAACTATCAAAAAAACAGTTACAACCACGCGATTTAACATTAAGTTTAAAGCTGTTCAAAATAATCATTGATAATTTTTTAGAAACTACTGAAGAGATTTTGATGTCTTACTTGGAAAAGATGGGAATGGCTTGGTGGGTCGAAATTGTCACCAAAAAACCCGATTGTAAATACTACTTCGGGCCTTTTGCGAGTCATAGGGAAGCGCAACTTTCTCAACTTGGCTACATTGAAGACCTAGAGCGAGAAAGACCAAAATTAATTGCTATTGAAATTAAGCAGTGTCAGCCAAAAGAACTAACGATTTTTGAAGATGAATGGATAGAGAAAAAGGATAGTAATATTTCGCAAGATATTAGTGCGTAGATAATGCTATCAGAGGTAAATGTGACCGGGTCAAGCCAGCCTGTATCTATCCAATTAAATACCTGTACCTCCCGCTCTTAAGATGGCTTAAAAGCTGGAGGTTAGTAAGGAGGATAAAACTTGGCGTTGCTCTTAATTAACTTCAGCAAATCAAAGCAATAAGCTGCATTCTTTTGATGATAAATATGGAGAATCGTTTATTTAATGTAGTCCATCAATGTACCGAGAAGAAAAAATGAAAAGAAATGATTTAGAGTACTATGAATTGAATGCCGATAAATGGTGGAAGGAAGGTGAAACCTTATATCTGTCTAATCATTTAAACAAGTCAAGGTTTGAGTTTTTTGATAGTTATGTTCCCAATTGGAAAGGCATCAAAGTTTTAGATATTGGTTGTGGAGG
>DATNQT010000606.1:0-7589 GCA_036703885.1 Candidatus Sericytochromatia bacterium | reverse complement strand
AATCAGTCGATGCAATATGTCGTCCAAAATATCGTAGGACGGTAGGGAGTCTTGGTCAACTTGACCGGGTTTAAGTTCGGCGCTGGGGGGTTTACTCAGGATGTTAGAGGGGATGATTTCTGTTTTGGAATTGGGAATTGGGAGTTGGGAACTGGGATGAACGTCTCCTGATTTTGTAGCATTGAGCCACTTACACAGTGAGTAGACGCGGGTTTTAGGAACATCAGCAATTACAGCTAAACCGCCATTCATATCGCCGTAAAGGGTGCAGTAACCGACTGCCATTTCTGATTTGTTACCCGTAGAAAGCAGTAGGTAACCGAATTTATTGGCGATCGCCATTAATAAATTACCCCGAATCCGCGATTGAATATTCTCCTCGGCAATACCAAACTGTGTCCCGGCAAAAAGTGATTCTAAGGTATGGTCGTAACCCTGCATCAATTCCCCAATCGGTAGGGTGTGAGTATTGATGCCCAAGTTATCAGCGAGGGCAAGAGCATCTTTAATAGAGTGTTCGGAACTATAAGGGGAGGGCATAAGGACACCCAGTACATTCTCGGCACCAAGGGCAACAGATGCGATCGCAGCTACCAGTGCTGAATCCACCCCCCCACTCAAACCAATGACAACCTTTGTAAAGCCACACTTACGGGTATAGTCGCGCACCCCTAGCACCAACGCTAACCAAATTTCCTCATCATCGCTTGCTGGTGCTGGTGCTATTGTTCCCGGTAGCAAGTCTCGCGTTTCCTCATCAAATTCCAGTACGACTAAATCTGTCTCGAAGGCAGCAGCGCGACAAACCATTTCACCTGTGCGGTTAAACGCTACGCTGCAACCATCAAAAAGCAAGTCATCATTGCCTCCCACCTGATTGGCGTAAACAATTGGTTGTTGGTATCGAACCGTACTATGTCGCAGCATAGCTTCTCGTATTTGTCGCTTACCACTGCTGTAGGGTGATGCTGATAAATTCAGCACAACATCTACACCCTGTTGGGCTAAATCTGCAATAGGATTAACGGCATAGTTGCGTTTGCCCCAAAACTCTTCATCGTTCCACAAGTCCTCGCAAATCGTCACGCCAATCTTGATTGAGGATTTTCTCCCCTGCTTATCAAGGGGGGGGTGAATTTCGACCTCTGACTCCTCCAAATTTAGGGTAAAGGAGTTGCTTTGAAGTCCCGGTTCAAAGTAGCGGTATTCGTCGAAGACATCGTAAAAGGGCAAAAGTCGTTTGTGAAAAATTTGCTGTATTTTGCCCTGTTCTAGTAAGGCAGTGCTGTTGAATAGAGGTTTACCACCAGCGATGTAAGCATCGGGATTCGGTTCCACTGTCCCGACTAATACAGCCAGTTGCGGGGGTAAATCCTGCGCCAGTTGTTGTAGGGTAGTCGCCATCGACTCCACAAAACTAGGATTCAGCAATAAATCTCTGGGTGGATAGCCGCACAGAGCGAGTTCCGGCGTTAGCAATAGGCGAACGCCTTGATTGGCGGCAAGTCTTGCGGCGTCTAGAATTTGTTGGGCGTTACCTGTGAGGTTGCCAATGGTGGGATTGAGTTGTGCGATCGCAAGTTTCATAAGTCTCAGTAGAGTAATTCCTGATAGTACTGCTCTGTTTCCTTGGGAAGATAACTTGTCGCTTGCAAGGCTTTGTCTTTTAATTTCAAAGCTTTTCTTATATTAATCCTACTTAAAAACTCCAAATCGTGTGAGATTACCAAACTAGCACCTTGATACTCATCTAAAGAAAGTTACCAAGCTGTTGTATCAAAATTTGGTATTCAAGGATTGAGTTAACTTTTTTGCCTTCTTCTAAACGAATACTTGTAACCTTATTCTTATATATTTTTGAATTCTCAATTTTTTCTACAGCTTTAGGTATAGCTGCCTGATGTTTGGTTGCTCTTTTGCTGCTGAGGCTGAGGGTCTATTCACAAAAAAAAAGTTGTGCCGCTTTCCCTATACTGCCAAGGAAACTGTTCGCCCTTTGATGGTGATGCCCCATATCGGACTTCAAGAATGGGAGCTAATGACCTAACTAAAGACGCACAAAAAGCAAGACGGCTGAAGCGACAGAAAGGTCAATGCTCCCACTGCGGACAACCCTCTAATCTGGGATATTCAACGTTGCGATGCAACTCTCTCTTCTCCTCAGTACTCAGCACTATTCTTAAGTTAAGACCATGCTCCTACCTTTAGTTCATTGGGTTGTGAATGAACAGCAACGGCAGATGTAGTACAATCGGCGAAAATCGGCTTATCAGTGTCAAGAACTTTCATCATTGTCCTAAAGCTTTCTGCATCTAAATCAATACTGCGTTCTCTATTACCATCAAAATACGTGAACCAGAAGTGACCTTTTTTCTCTTGGGGTCTCCACAACGCCTGATAACTAGCAATCCGTTTCATTTGTTCTGGCTTTTTTTCCTCAGTAATAGCTGTCATATTGATTCGATCTCCTCAAAGCTTCTTATCTCTAAGTTTATCCTTAGCTTTAAGAATTATAAAATATTTGTAAAAAAATTAGAAATTGTGCTACTTGTTCTAGAAGGTGTCAGCAGCTAGGTATTAACAATGTTTGCGATCGCACTTTATAGTTAGCTCACCGCACTCATACGGCTCAAGAAAGCACGGAGGCGATCGCTTTTTGGGTTAGTCAGAACCTGTCGGGCGGGGCCTTCTTCTGCCACTAACCCTTTATGCATAAAGAATACCCGATTGGCTACCTCGCGAGCAAACTGCATCTCGTGGGTAACCACTACCATCGTCATCCCTTCTTCTGCTAGTTGCTGCATTACCCGCAGCACTTCCCCCACTAATTCTGGATCGAGGGCGCTAGTCGGTTCGTCGAATAGCATGATCTGAGGATTCATACACAAACTGCGAGCGATAGCAACCCGTTGCTTTTGTCCACCCGACAGTTGTTCGGGATAGGCATCAGCCTTCTCCGGCAAACCCACCTTTTCTAAATAGAATCGAGCCTCTTTTGCACTTTCTGAGCGAGAGCGCTTTAGTACCTGACAGGGAGCCAACATCAAGTTTTCCAGCACGCTCAAATGGGGGAATAGGTTGAACTGTTGAAACACCATACCCACCTGTGTGCGCAATCGCCGCAATTGGGTTTGGTGAAGATTGGGAGGTGACAAGTCTATTCCATTCACAACCAGACGCCCCGCGTTAATCGCTTCTAAGCGGTTGAAGCAGCGCAACAGCGTACTCTTGCCACAGCCGGAGGAACCAATTACGGCGACGACTTCCCCCCGATGAATCGAGCCGCTGATGCCCTGCAATACCCTCAGAGTCCCAAAGCTTTTCTCAAGATGCTCAAATGCGATCGCTGGGGCGGAATCCTCCATATGTTAAGTCCAATGATTGCTCGTCTTAACTTAATTCTAAGAGCCTACGTAGCTATCTTTCGGCAAATTGTAGTTGTCACAACATTTAATTGAATCAGGCAAGCTTCACAGTAGCTAATGAGCTATCATCAATCCCAATTAGATTGACTCAAAAGGTGTATTTTCTACCTTTGGGATGATAACAGAGGAGATAAAAAACATGGCTAGATTGACATCTTTCCGTTGGCTGCGTCAGCTAGTTCTTGCTCTAAGCTGTTTGCTGCTAGTGATTGCCTGTAACAATTCCAGTCCAAATTCTGGCAGTGCGGGTAATAGCCAATCAGACGCTAAAACCCTGAAAGTAGCAATTGACCCAACTTTTGCACCCTTTGAATTTCAGGGGAAGGATGGAACACTTCAAGGCTTTGATGTTGACTTAGTCAATAGTATTAGTAAAGCGTCAGGCTTACAGACAAAGTTTGAAAATATGCGCTTTGACGGCATGATTGCCGCTTTGCAAGCAGGGACTGTGGATGCTGCCGTTGCTGGGATGACAATTACCCCCGAGCGAGCCAAAGTCATAAACTTCTCGAAGCCTTATTTTAGATCGGGATTAGCGATCGCTGTTTCGGAAAAAAGTAAAGACATCACCAAGCTTGACAACCTCAAGAATAAAAAAGTTGCTGTGCAAATTGGCACAACCAGTGCCGATAAAGCAAAAACAATTCCTGGAGCCAAGATATCCACCTTTGATACCCCCGACTTAGCGCTTCAAGAACTATCCAATGGTAATGTTGATGCTGTTATAAACGATCGACCTGTAACCCTATACGCCTTCAAAACTGGCAACCTCAAAGGACTCAAAGTTGTGGGTGAAATGCTCACCGAAGAATACTACGGCATTGCTACACCTAAGAATTCAACCCATGTAGAGGCAATTAATAAGGGTTTAGACACCATTATCAAAGACGGAACCTACGCTCAGATTTACAAGAAGTGGTTCAACGAAGAAGCGCCTAAACTGCCAGATGCAGCACCTCTTAAATAGTCAGCCTTTCCCCAACCACTGAACTAATGACAACTAACGCTTGTGATTGAATCCCTTAAGATCATCTTCGACTCCGTGCCTACACTCCTTTTAGGAGCTGTAGTAACTTTGCAACTAACAGTTTTATCAGCTGCTTTTGGTATGATTGGAGGCTCCCTAGTCGCGCTCGCCCGTCTTTCCCCCACTCTGCCTTTACGCTGGTTTGCCAGAGCATACATCGACTTTTTTCGGGGAACACCCTTGTTAGTGCAACTGTTCATGATTTACTTCGGTCTACCCTCTCTGTTGCAGCAAATTGGCATCCCCTTAAGATGGGATCGTTTCACGGCGGGTGTAGTAGCGCTAGGTTTCAATAGCGCTGCCTATATCGCCGAAATCATGCGGGCTGGTATCCAATCAATTGATATGGGGCAATCCGAGGCTTCCCAGTCGCTAGGTTTGGGTGCCGTTCAAACCCTGCGATACGTGATTTTTCCCCAAGCTTTGCGGCGGATGTTGCCACCCTTGGGCAACGAGTTCATCACAATGCTTAAGGACACTAGCTTAGTTGCTGTCATTGGCTTTGAAGAGTTATTCCGCAGAGGTCAGCTAATTGTGGCAAGCAACTATCGCGCCTTTGAAATTTATTTTGCAGTTGCTGTAGCTTACTTAGTACTAACCATACTTTCCTCACGCGGATTCAGTTTTCTCGAAGACTGGATGAACCCAGTTAAGCGGGCAAAGAAAGCAAAAACCCAACCTGCAAGCTAGAAAAGTCCCTTCAGGGCAGGTGTTAGGTTTTAGGTTTCAGGTTTTAGGGGATGCCCCAAAGTCTAATTAGGTGTCAGGTTTTAGGTTTTAGGTATTAGATTGGATTTTTCCCTCACACCTACCACCTACTACCTAAAACCTCTTAATTGGCAGGCAGCAAAATCCAGCAAATAATTAATTTATTTGCTGGATTGATAATAATTTAGGAACTAAAAATTTAAGAGAGCAGCACAAAGAATTTACTGAAACTCAAACAAATACACCCTATCTGCATCTCAACCTAGGCTTTGTCGATTATATCCTTGGCGTGGTCTTTGATATCTTCTCTAACATGAATTGCCGCCGCTTCGTCCTGCTTGGCTTGACCTTCAACTTTGTCTTTCGGGTCACCAGTCAATTCACTTGCTGCTTCTTGGATTTTTCCTTCAACATTCTTAGCAACAGCTTCTACCCGGTCTTCAATACTCATCACAGACTCCTGTAAGTGGCTAAGGCTAAATAAGGTAATTAAGTAGGTGGACGTTGAAAAACTCAATAACTACTACTTATGAAACAGGCTTCACTCCCCACCCACGATTACCCCGGTTCAAGATTACGTTGCTCTTAATTCCACCTACCTAACCAAAGTATGAAAACAGAAGAACTAAATTGCATCCATCTGTAGTTAGAGATATAAAGTAAGATAGCTTTTTAGTATCGCTTTTTACTAATAATCACGCGATGAAACCATCGCAAGAAGCTTCAGTTTGTGGAGATCTTAACCCTAGTCGTGCCTGACAACGTTCTACATAAAGCAAAGCAACTGTGTCGGCAGGATTTTGTTTCACGACCTGCTGAAAATAGTTTAAGGCACGGGCGAAGTCTTCCTGATGCCACGCCTGAAGACCCAAGTTGTAGGAGACTTGAGCTTGGAGCTTTACCTCATCTAGCCACTGGATTGGCGTACCCAAAATTTCGTAAAGGTCAATAACTACCCGCTTTCCACGAGGCGTTATACGGTCAACCCAACGACTAGGATAGATTGTGGGTGAGCAGTCAGGAGAAGAAAATTCTCCGCTATCGCCGACTTCCAGTTCAGCTTTTTTGTAACTTGCTCTAAGTTGAGCCATTGTCGTGTGACTAGCAAGGATGGGACAGCCATAAAGCTTAGTTAATTCTTCCAGACGCGCTGCTGTATTCACGACATCACCAATAACAGTAGAGTCCATGCGATCATCGGAACCAACCGTACCGATCAAACCAATGCCCGTGTGAATGCCAATGCCAACATTAATGGGTAGCTCTAGATTGTATTGGTGGCGATCGCAATTAAACTCATTCAAGGTCAGGCGCATTCGCACCGCCGCATTCAGAGCATCTTCTGCATGATGTTCAACGCGGTCAAACACCGCCAAAATCGCGTCTCCCAGAAACTTATCAACGAACCCATGATGAGCAGTAATTGCCTGACTCATCTGAGTAAAGAAAACATTCAGCCACTCAAAAGTTTGCCGCGCTGACTGAGATTCAGCAATAGCAGTAAATTCCCGAATATCACAGAACAAAACAGTAAGTTCTTCTTCCCTAGCGTTCCCTAGCTGAATCGATTCGACTCCTTTGGGAGCAATGCGGTTTAGATATTGTTCGGGTACGAATAGGCGAAACTTTTCTGAGATATAGTCATTAATCTCCCAGGCAGCGGCAATTTGCTGTCGGGATTGCTCTTTTACCAGTTTGCTAATTTCTGATTGTAATTGTTGCGATCGCATCTGCCTCAAGCGCAAGAGGCTAGAGATTTTCGTCAAAAGTAACTTAATATTAATCGGCTTAGTGAGGTAGTCATCTCCCATCAACTCCAGCCCCCGCATCCGAGAATCGTCATCATCCAAAGCCGTAAGAAAAATTACGGGTATCGATTGCAGAATCGGGTCTTCCCGTAAGCGACGGCAGACTTCAAACCCGTTCATTTTCGGCATCATTACATCCAGCAAAATTAAATCTGGAGTTGACTCGGTAGCCATTGCCAAGGCTTCAGTTCCTGATGATGCTAATTGCGGAAGATACCCTTCACAAAGCAGTAATTCTTGCAGAAGGAATAAATTACTTGGGTCATCATCGACTAGTAGGATATGGGGTTTAGAGTTTGGCATGAACGTAACAATAAATCTATAACTTTAGAGGGAGAGGGTCAGCACAAAAAACACGGGTATAGGTAGATGCTAACGCCTGTCCTCTATATGTTTTGTGAAAGTTTAAATAAGATGAGAACAACTGAACTCAAAAGTTTGCCGAGATACCCCTGAATCACTTTTGTCTTGCGCTCGCCCGATCTTATTAACAATAGTGATGCTAATGATGTTCAACTAGCTTGCTAGAGTTAATGAGAAAAACAAATATTTCTTAACATATTGAACTACACCATTTCTGCGATCGCATTGCTCTCTAGGCGTATTCCCATCAGCGTAGAA
>DATNQT010000605.1:0-11091 GCA_036703885.1 Candidatus Sericytochromatia bacterium | reverse complement strand
TACGATGAAGCGGTTTGTTTTGGCAACAGGGTTGATTCCCAGTCAACAAAAACTTTTTACAGACCCAGATATTCTTGCCAAATACCCTCACTTCCCCCAACTTCTAGAAGCCGTTCAAAAACCCGCTTTACGTCCTCCTATCGCTCAATACGCTCAAGCTTCGGATGTTTTGCAACGTTACCTTAGTGCAGCCTTTACCGGACGAATGAGTCCAGAACAAGCGATGAAAGCCGCTGCCCAAGAAACTCGTAACATCCTAGGTAGAGATAAAGCTGCCCAAGCACACAATCCAAGCGCTGTCGAACAGGTAGCTGTTCGTTCTTAATGTCTATCCCAAAAGTCGATTTGAGTCAGGACTTACGTAGTCGAACGAGATTTTGCCCCCCTAGCCCCCAATTTTGAGGTAACCAATTCTTAAAGTCCTCTCTTATTTGGGGGATTTAGGGGGCAACTGCATAAGTCTCATAAGTTTTGAAACCACATATGTCTGGGTGTTCACTATAAAGGATTTTTCGGATAGGCTCTAATGAGCGATAGCGAAGCGTAGAGCGGATATAAAAAAGATAAAAATCTCACGTCTACTCAGTACTAATTAATGATTAGCAGATGAACGTAGATACTATACAGGCACGAGAACAAAGAACGGGTTGGCTGCTGGTACTTCCGGCATTAATCATGTTGGGGTTAGTATTTGCCTACCCAATTTTGAGAGCATTTTGGTTAAGTTTATTTACTCAAAACCTAGGAACTCAGCTACAACTGGTTTTCTCCGGCTTGGATAATTACGGGCGGATGGTCGGTGATGGGCGCTTCTGGCAGAGTATGTGGAATACCACAGTCTTTACCATAGCCTCCGTTTTTCTGGAATTGATTTTAGGGATGGGCGTTGCCCTGGTACTGAACCAATCCTTCAAAGGACGAGGCATCGTGCGGACAATTTCCCTCCTACCTTGGGCGTTGCCAACTGCCTTGATGGGACTAGCTTGGGCGTGGATTTTTAACGACCAGTATGGTGTGGTCAATGACATTTTGCTGCGACTGGGTTTGCTGCAAACAGGCATTAGCTGGCTGGGAAACCCGACGCTGGCAATGATGGCTGTGATTATTGCGGATGTTTGGAAAACAACGCCGTTTATCGCCCTTCTCCTACTAGCTGGATTACAATCGATTTCCTCAGACCTCTATGAAGCCCATGCTATTGATGGTGCTAGTGCATGGCAGAGTTTTTGGAGAATTACTGTACCGTTGCTCATGCCCCAAATCGTGATTGCATTATTATTCCGGTTTGCTCAAGCGTTCGGTATCTTCGACTTAATTCAGGTAATGACTGGGGGAGGTCCTGCTGGGGCGACGGAAACGGTTTCTATCTATATTTATGGCACCGTAATGCGCTACCTGGATTTTGGTTATGGTGCTGCACTCGTGGTCGTGACATTCTTGTTGCTAGTGGCAGCCGTTGCGATCGCAGCTTACTTCCTTTCTAGAGCACGCGCCAATGCAGCAGGAGCAAGATAGTTATTTGTTGTTTGTTATTGGTTGTTTGTCAATAACCAATGAGCAATGACTAATAACTAATAACCAATGACTAATAACAACCTATGGCTACTCTTACAGATCGATCAGCACAATCAGCAACAACATTCAACTGGCGAAAAATTGTTTTACCCCTTTCTGTCTTTTTAGTTGTTGTTTTTTTCATGGCACCAATTCTTTGGCAGGTACTGACCTCGTTTAAAGTAAATGCCGATATCTCTGCCGTTCCCAGCGTTTACATCCCGACGCGGTACACCCTGGCACACTACGCCTCTCTTTTCGTGCGCCGTCCATTTACCGCCTATATGTTGAATAGCGCCTTCGTGTCCATCACTTCAACCGTGCTGGCTTTAGGATTAGGTGCTCCTGCTGCTTACGTCCTAGCGCGAATGCGGCTGCCGGGAGAAAAAATTATCCTCGCTAGTGTCCTAATCGTGACCCTGTTTCCAGCCGTACTGCTGTTTTTGGGACTCTTAGAAGTCGTCAAAGCTTTCCATTTAGGCAACAACTACTTAGCACTAATTATTCCTTACACCGCAATCAATTTGCCGCTAACAATTCTGGTAATGCGGAGTTTCTTCCAGCAGCTACCAAAAGATTTAGAAGATTCCGCTAGGGTAGATGGATACAGCACGGTACAAATGCTGGTTCAAATTGTGTTACCGATGACACTTCCTGCTCTAGCAACAACGGGGATTCTCACCTTCATCTCTGCTTGGAACGAATTCATTTTTGCCTTAACCTTCATGACTCGCGAGTCCCTAAAAACTATACCCGTCGCCACGGCTCAATTAAGTGGAGCATCGGTGTTTGAAATTCCCTATGGACCTATTGCAGCCGCTACAGTTTTAGGAACGTTACCTCTAGTTGCTTTAGTACTCGCCTTCCAGCGCAAGATTGTCCAAGGTTTAACGGCTGGTGCTGTCAAAGGATAATGCTTTGTTATTGGTTGTTTATAAATCACCAACAACCAACAACCAATAACTAATGACCAATAATCAATAACTAATAAAAACTATGTCAAAGCTTGAACTGTTCAATCTTAACAAAACCTACACCCCCAAAGTAATCCCCGTCAAAGACATTAGCATTGATGTTCAGGAAGGGGAATTTCTCACCCTCTTAGGACCATCGGGATGTGGTAAATCGACGTTACTGCGGCTAATTGCTGGCTTAGAGCCGCCCACCCGTGGCAAGGTGGTGATTAACGGACGCGATGTGAGCCGTGTTAGTCCTGGTAAGCGAAATATTGCAATGGTGTTCCAAAGCTATGCGCTTTACCCCCATATGACTGTTTATGAAAACATCGCTGCAGGTCTGAAGTTACGCAAAATGCCGTCCGATGAAATTCGGCAGCGCGTGGAGGATGTCAGCCAGAAGCTAGGGCTAGAAAACTTAATGGATCGCAAACCCGGTCAAATGTCTGGGGGACAGCGGCAGCGGGTAGCTCTCGGTCGTGCGTTGGTACGCCAACCGGATGTGTTTTTGTTGGATGAACCATTGAGTAACCTGGATGCCTTGCTGCGAGAGCAAGTGCGGGCGGATTTGAAACAGATATTCGACCAGCAGCAGACCCCTGTAGTCTATGTGACTCACGACCAGACCGAAGCGATGACCCTTTCGAGTAAAGTTGCGGTGCTATCCAATGGCTACCTGCAACAGCTTGCCCCACCGCAAGAAATCTACAACAAACCTGCTAACCAGTTTGTTGCAGGTTTTGTGGGTAGTCCCCAAATGAACTTATTAACCCTCAACTGCGATCGCAATAACGCGGTCTTGGGTGACTTTAGAATTCCCTTACCCAACCTACCCACACCACCGTCACAAATTGTGATGGGTATTCGTCCAGAAGATGTCAACCTAGCAACACCGGAGGATACCCTAACGATTGAAGGTCGGATTTTCTTAGTAGAAAACCTGGGGATGCAGAATTTAATTAGCGTTCGGGTGAAGGGTTCCGATTCGGGAAGGATACGCGCTTTGCTGCCTGTTACGCAAAGATGGGAAGGAGAAGAGGTTACTTTAGGTATAAAACCTCAAGCGATTCACTGGTTTGACGTGCAGAGTGGCGATCGCTTGTCAAACCAAAGCCACTACAATCCAGAACGCGCCCGTGAGTCTCTCAATTTAAAACTGCTATAGCCCCTATTTCAATTAGGTTGCCAAAAGTAATCGGCAATTTTTTCTCCCTGAAATTGGTCATCTGACGATTGAAGAGTTAATCTACCTTCATCAGAACTTCCCAACAAGACTGAACGTTGTACCAACTGAGTATTATTTAGCCGTCTAGCAACACGGCTTGGTATCCCATAGCCGTAAATAATATGAGCCTTTCCAGTTAACACCACTACTTGATAGTCTGAATTGGCTTTGAGAAATTGGGCAATCTTCTCTGCCATAGTTTCATCCCACAACACCTGCGCTGTAAAAAATCGTTCAAAGCTACTACTGTTTCCATGCCCTGCCTGATGATGCTGTTCGTAGGCAGCCTGAGCTATTTTGCGATAATTGGCGTTATCTGTGCGAATTTCCGAAAATGGCGGGATATACTTGCGCTCATCGGTTGTCAGGCTTTCTAAACCGCTACGGGCAACTTTGCGGGTTACCTCAGTCGGAGTATTCAAAGCTAAAGTAGGCAGTTGATTTGTTTTAGCAAAACGAAGTATCGGTGCATAGTTTTCCCAAGGAAAACCCCAGCGTTTCTCATACTCGGTTTGCTCCACTAATTGAGCTTCTGTGATTTTTCCGGCAAGGTATTGGTCGAGGACATCCTGAAAAGGTCGCTGAAACATCTCCATTGCTATAGCAGTTTTTCGATTCTGCTGGTGGAGTGCTTGCAGAATTTCCAGTTGAGCTTTGTGATCTTTGGGGTTATTGTGATTTTCTCCCAGGTATACAACATTTGCCTTCACCAGTTCCTGTAATATCTTTTGTTGGTTCGGCTGTTGCTGTTCTTGCTGGTGAGGAATTGATAGGTTTTGAGCATAAATTGGGGTAGTACACAGAAAAAAGATTCCCAATGACCAAGCGTAGAGTTTGGTAAATTGGCGTTTTCTCATAACCATAATTTCAGTAGACTGAAAAGTTTTGCGATCATCCAAAAATAGTAGCTTATGATACAATTTATCAAGCTGTTTTGGCACGAGGTTTCGCATTACTTCTCCCGTTTATTGATAGCTTTGCTTATAATAAAAATCTCAAGGAAACGGTCAAAAAATGTATTTAATAATACAGTTAATTAGAAAAAGTTTGCTATTTTAGCCTGTTAGCCAGCGCGTTCGCAAAACTTTTCGGTCTACTGAATATCAATTACTCTTCCTCCGAGTCTTGATACACTCCCTGGAGCGCCTGATGCTGACTACGACGGGAAATCCGACGATATTTCTTCGTTTCTAGTTTCGGTTCGTACTGAGTTTGCCCTTTACCCTTCGTTTTCCCCTTTAGGCTTGACTCTGGATCAGCTTGTTGGTTCAGCCGCTCTTGATAAGCGATCGCATCTTCCAATAAATCCAAATAATACTCATATCGCTCCCACTCACCCCGCACTGCACAGTTAGGCTCATCTCGATGTGAGCAGTTACTGAACTGACAGCTACCTGTTGCCAAGCGCTGTCGTGCTTCGGGAAAATACTGCACTAACTCTTCCGGAGTACAGTTGATGTCAGGCTGATTGAAACCAGGGGTATCTGCCAGAAGTCCGCCAGCAGGTAGGTCGAACAGTTCCACATGGCGAGTAGTGTGACGGCCTCGGCTGAGTTTGCCGGATACTTCTCCTACTCGCAGGTTGAGATTAGGAATTAGCTGATTGATCAGACTGGACTTGCCGACGCCAGAAGGACCAGCCACAATGGTGATTTTTTCATTCAGCTGCTTGTTCAGTTCCTCTAGCCCCTGAAACATTTGGACGCTGATAAATACAGGTTGGTAGCCCCAAGCTTCTAGGCGGTTTCTCCACTCATTCAACTGCTCTGGAGGTACTAAATCGCTTTTATTGAAGCACAAACAGACGGTCAATCCTGTAGACTCTGCCTTAACCAGAAATCGAGTTAACTGGTACGGCTCTAGTGGAGGGTCGGCTAAGGCAAAGACGAGAAGAATTTGCTCGGCATTAGCGACTGGGGGACGATCTAGTTGTGTTTGGCGGGGTAAAACTTCTGCGATCGCTCCCCGTCCATCTGCCCAATCTGGTTCTTCCACCAAAACGCGATCGCCCACCATTACCCGCTGACCAATTTTTTTCAGTCGCGTCCGTCGGGTACACAATAATTTCAGCTTTTCGCTCCCCCCCTTGAAAAGGAGGAGTAGGGAGGGATGAGCTTTTAAATGATTAACCAATCCCCCATCGAGCTGCACCTGATAAAAGTTAGCCTGTACTGCCACTACTGTACCCAGTAACGGTGTTGACACTTCAGGTAGCTTAATCTCAGGGGATATCCCACTCATGCAGACGCTAGTGGACGGCGCACCTTCAGGGCAAAATAGTTACTACGATTTTCGACCGCCTCGATTGGGTAGCCTTCCATCGCCAAACTATCGGGTACTTGCTCAATTGGTTCTCCAGGGTCAAGCCACACTTCCAATAGAGCGCCCGGACTCATCTGCTCTAGGCGAAGCTTGGTACGCACGAAGTTAATCGGGCAAGGCGTCCCGCGCAAATCTAGCTGGGCATCAGGAGCCGGGTTAGGCGTCGATGCGGCTGGGTTACTCATCCGCGAAACAACCCTCCCAAAAATCCTTCAAGACCGCCTTTGCCCGTGCGATCGCCTTTAATTTTCGCCAGCTTCTCCAGCAGTTCCCGCTCTTCAGCCGTAACACGGGTCGGGATGTCAATTAATATCGTAATCAGGTGGTCGCCCCGACTCACTGGGTTTCCCAGTTTCGGCACACCATGATTTTCCAGCGTCAATACTGTACTGGGTTGGGTTCCTGGAGGAATCGTTAACTCCACAGGTCCATCCACCGTATTGACTTCCAGATGACACCCCAAAATGGCTTGCAAGTAGCTGATTTTAATCTCAGACAGGATGTTTATGCCATCTCGTTGAAATTCAGCGTCTTCCTCAATGAACAAATAGACATACAGGTCTCCCGGAGGACCACCTCGCAACCCGGCGTCTCCTTCTTTAGAAACGCGCAGCCTCGTGCCGTTATCCACTCCGGGAGGAATGGTGATTTTGAGCTTTTTCGTTTCTTGCTTGCGACCTACGCCCCCACAAGATTCACACTTGTCCTCAATCACCTGTCCCTCACCGTTACAGGTGGGACATACTGAAACCTGGGTGAAACTGCCAAAGGGGGTGCGGGTAGCGCGTCGCACTTGACCCGAACCACTACACGTCGTGCAGGGGCGGGGTCGAGTTCCCGGTTTTGCACCTGTGCTGTTACAAACGGTACAGTTTTCTAAATGAGGAATCCGAATTTCCTTTTCACCGCCAAAGACAGCTTCCCGAAATTCCAGCTTCAAGTCTAGTCGCAGGTCGTCACCCCGAACCGGACTATTACGTCGGCGAGCTGATTGCTGATTTACTCCTCCCGCAAAGCCGCTGAAGAAGCTTTCAAAGATATCGGCAAAACCCATATCGCCAAAATCTGAGAAGCCTGCTCCTGCACCTGATGCTACTCCGGCTTCCCCAAAGCGATCATATCGCGCCTTGGTTTCTGGCTCTGACAGGATTTCGTAAGCCCGATTAATCTCCTTAAAGCGGTCTTCAGCCCCTGGCTCTTTGTTCACATCTGGGTGATACTTCCGGGCAAGGCGGCGGTAGGCACGCTTCATTTCCTCTTTGTCGGCGTCGCGAGAGACACCTAGAATTTCATAATAGTCAGGCATAGAGCGCTGATCTGTGCTTAGTTAATTAATAAGGGCTGGTTTGGTGTAAGTCAGGCGATTTCTGGTAAGGCAACTAATGGCACATTCCCAGTTCGTCCATACACCCATCTATTGTCTCTCAGAAAACAGGCTAAGTGCTACCTGCTTTGATCGGCTAGCCTTCGTCAGCTATCGACAGCTTCGTAGTCAGCCGTTACTGTTTCATCCTCGAAATCAAAAATCAAACCATCTGATTCTTCTAATGTGGGTTCGGCATTGTCGTTAAACTCTTGAATTGGTGTAGTTTCATCCCTCGGAATACTCTCATCTAGATCTATGTTCTGAGAAGCATTGGAGTATATGAGATTTCCAATGGCAAATAGGATTTGTTGGAACTCTTCTATTTGTTGTTTGACCTCTTCTACACTGCTGTTAGAAGTATCTACCAGTGCGCCTTGTATCTCCTTTCTTTTCTCATCCGCCTGTGTCTGTAGGGCTTGAGCCTGCACAATCTGGGCGATTAAGTCATGATTATCTTTTATTGTGGTGTCGTAACTATAGAAGAGGCTATCGGCTTGGTTTTTGAGTAAAACCAATTCAACGCGGCGACGGTCTAACTCTGCATAATTTTCAGCCTCTTGTCGCATCCGTTCCACTTCGCTGGCACTCAATCCTCCCGTGTTGGTGATTCGGATGCTTTGCTCTCTGCCAGTCCCTTTATCCGTTGCTGAGACTTTGAGAATCCCATTGACATCGATTTCAAATGACACTTCGATTTGAGGAACACCGCGTGGGGCTGGAGGAATGCCCGTGAGCAGAAACTTTCCTAGGCTCTTGTTATCTTTTGCCATCGCCCGCTCCCCTTGCAACACATGGATTTCTACAGAGGTCTGTCCATCCGTTGCGGTAGAAAAAACCTGGGACTTGCTAGTAGGAATAGTAGTGTTCCGTTCAGTAATTTTTGTGAAGACTTCTCCCAAAGTCTCAATCCCTAGCGATAGAGGAGTTACGTCTAGAAGTAGTAAGTCCTCGACTTCGCCTCCCAAGACGCCACCCTGAATTGCTGCACCTAATGCTACAGCTTCATCTGGGTTCACCGAGCGATCTGGACTTTTACCCCCAAAATACTTCTTAATCGCATCCTGTACAGCTGGAATGCGGGTTGAACCCCCGACAAGAAGAATACGGTCAACATCTTCGGGTTTGAGATCGCAATCTTTTAAAGCCTGGGTTACAGGCTCTATAGTACCTTCGATGAGTTCGTTAGCCAGTTCTTCAAACTTCGCTCGGGACAGTTCCATTTCTAGATGCTTAGGGCCTGTCTCATCAGCCGTAATGAATGGCAGGTTAATGGAGGTCGTCACCATACTAGAGAGTTCAACTTTTGCCTTTTCAGCTGCTTCTCGCAAGCGCTGAAGTGCCATTTTGTCAGTTCCTAAGTCGATGCCCTCTGTTGCCTTGAAGTTTTCATTCATCCAAACAACAATCACGTTATCGAAGTCATCCCCTCCTAGGTGGTTATTGCCGGAGGTTGCCTTGACTTCAAATACGCCGTCTCCTAATTGCAAAATAGAGACATCAAATGTGCCTCCACCCAAGTCAAATACTAGGATTTTCTGTTCTTCATCCTGCTTATCTAGACCGTAGGCAAGGGAGGCAGCCGTTGGTTCATTGATGATTCGCAGAACTTCTAGACCTGCGATCGTTCCAGCATCTTTTGTTGCTTGTCTTTGCGCGTCTGTAAAGTAAGCTGGAACTGTTATTACGGCTTGCTCCACTGGTTCACCGAGAAAGTTTTCGGCATCCGTTTTGAGCTTTTGCAGGATCATTGCCGAGATTTCTTGAGGAGTGTAATCTCGACCTCTGATTTGGACATCGACGGTGTCATCCCGACCTTTAACACAGGTATAAGGGACGCGACTTCGTTCTTCAGCCGTATCATCCCACCGACGCCCAATAAAGCGCTTAATGCTATAAACAGTGTTTTCGGCGTTGGTCACTGCCTGCCGCTTTGCCAGTTGACCGACTAAGCGTTCGCCCGCCTTGCCAAATCCTACAATACTCGGTGTAGTTCGCCCCCCTTCAGAGTTGGAAATGACGATGGGCTTTCCCCCTTCCAAAACAGCGACGCAACTATTGGTCGTGCCCAGGTCGATGCCAATGACTTTTCCCATAGTGCTGCGGCGTAAAGGTTATGTAAAGTTTTGTGAGTTTAAGTTGAACCAATTATTATAGACTTACCCTGGCTCAACATTTTTTGGTAATTCAATGATAGAGACTAATAAGTAGTACAGCTAAGGTAGCTTACTACTGAAATCTCTAGCCTATTTCTCTTTGAGGTTACCACGGGCACACGAGCAGCAGCAACTTTTATCACTGATTTTAGATGTGCTATCTCACCCAGAAGATGACTCGGAATCCTCCTCAGAGTCTTCAATGGGATGTTCCGGAGCCGATGCTACTTTTACCATTGCGTGGCGCAGGACTCGCTCATTGAGCATATATCCTCGCATCAATTGTTCAATTACTACCCCTTCTGGGTATTGATCGCTAGGTTCCCGCATTACAGCTTCGTGAAGATTTGGGTCAAACTCTTGCCCTTCCGGACGCATAGGAGAAACTCCAATCCGCTTCAGGCAGTCTACCAGCTGCTTGTAGACACCTTGGTAGCTTTTGTGAATGGTCAGTTCGCCATCGGTTTGAGGCTTGATGTGCGATCGCGCTCGCTCAAAATTATCTACCACTGGCAGTAACTCTGTCAGGGTGACTCGCTTGACCTGTTGTTCCAGCTCCTCTTTTTCCTTCGCGGTACGCTTGCGGAAATTATCAAAATCTGCTGCAATCCTCATGGATTGAGTTTTGAACGAGTCACTTTGTTGATTAAGCTCTTCTAGTTGAGCTTTCAACGCCTCATTTTCCCGTTTCAAAGTTTCCAAAACCGCTCCATCGCCCTCGGACGGCGACCCGTCAGTTGCTGATTCTACTGCCACAGCTTCCCAATTTTCTCCAATATCAGCCGCTGTCGTCCCTGACACCTCAGGGTTTGGTTCACCCAAATCGGGTGGCGAATCTAAATCGTTTTCTATACTCAATTCCACCTCCGGCACTACCGATTCGCTACTAAGATCTTCCTGACTCAACACTCCTACCTCTTGTGTCTGTTGCGAATTATTATTTGGCTGCTTTTCCTCGTCGCTCATGCTCCACTCATCCCATCTACAAAGATTGCTAGAATTGGCTTCCGGCTTATTAATTCCTTCAGCTAGCAACCCAATTTTTGTCAATTTTTTTTAGCGCACAGCCTCTCATTGAGTAATAAAGCTCAGGGCAGGCTTACTCTCTCAAATCCTAGCGTGCCCCGGATCGATAGTGATAGCTTATTTAATATAGTCAGTGGGGTACTACCTCTCCCCATCTGTTGCTTTTTAGGCAGATTTTTACCTGTAATCTGTACAAACGTCACAATTATAACCAAATGTAACTCTCTCAGTTTGCTTGGAGTGAGAAATTTCCCTACATCCTAATCTTTCCCAGTCAACGCCCTAGATTTTCCCCTAAAACCTACCACGGCTCGAATGAGAACTTCGGGTCGAGCCTCAGTGTCGAGACCTCGCCGAACTCCTACGACCTAACACCAAGACACAGGGGTAGAGCGATCGCCCTTTTGGGTAAGCTTGGTTAAGGTGGCGATCGCACCTCCAAAATGTCTTCTGGGAGCGGTGCAAAGGCGAGTTGGTAAAAGCTATCAT
>DATNQT010000604.1:0-3844 GCA_036703885.1 Candidatus Sericytochromatia bacterium | reverse complement strand
AAATCCGGCGCTGACTCTCGTGCCAAGGTCAGTCCTGACATTCCATCATGTGCAACACTTACGTGATAGCCTTCACTACTCAGTTCTAGCTCCACGAATCGCGCCAGTTTAACTTCATCTTCAACTAGAAGAATATGTGTTTTCATAATTCTGCTTCCATTTCGCCCAAGGGGGTAATGTCAGAATAAAAGTGCTACTTATACCAAGCTGTGATTGGATAATAACCTGCCCTCTCATCCTTTCACGACCTGACACTCAATACTCATAAGCCAATTCTCTAGTAGAAAGGGTACGATTTATCTCAAGGATCTATGGGGATTTTTGAGGCATGGAAGGTGCCTGAATTATGCAAGGCTTCGTGTCACACTTTTGCTTGTAGAGCTTTTGGATATAGGATTCTTGCCAATTGAGGGGAACTTCTAGCAATGACTGTGTCCCAGTAATTCCCTGACCAATAAAGATTAGTAGGGCAATACAATTTAGAATAATGTGAACCTTGCGCCAGCGAAGGGACTTGTAAATCTCCCGCAAAATTGCCAGGGAAAAAATCATCAATAGAGCCGCTGTCATTCCATAGTAGTAGTGGGAGATATACCACAGGTCTGTTTTTCGGTAGACTCCATCCTGGCAACCAAGTACGACTAAACCTATTCCGGCTAAGGTTGCAAAAATGCCACGCCAATGACGCTCTTTGGCGCGATAGAGTAATGCTAAAGAAGCGATCGTTGCGATAAATACAATGGCAATTAACGTTACCTTAAATGGCTCTTGACGCCAAACCTGCTTGTCTAAAATATTGCCAAAAACATCGTTGGCTAGAGCTATAAGAACAATTCCGACAACAGTTCCCGTTAGCCAGAGACCTAATTGAACGTGTTCCTGCCCTACAACTGGGGAAATTTTGCTCTTACCCTGTGTCGCAGTTTGCAGACGGCGTTGACGAGTTTGTAAAGCGCGGTTAAGCACAACGCCGATTAAAGGGAAAACAATGATGACGGCGAGTACTGGATGCAGTAGCAAGATTGTATCTTTGAATGCCATACAAGACCTTTTTAGAAAATCGATACGTTGTCCCGTACAGTCACCTGAATAGTGTAGGTAAGTATTGCAAACGTTGAGGTGTTGTAAAAAGTCGATAAGAGCAGTACTTGGTACTCAGCGATACACTACCAGTGTCTAGATGTATTGGCAGTGCATCAAGCTGAGAATCTTAATACCTTAGAGACAAGGTTTGCTAGCTGCTTTTATAGCTGTCGCTATAAAGGTTAGGATAGATTTAATGGCTGAAATGACCAAGTACCAGTAATAAACATAAAAGCCCTCTGCCCTCTTCCTTCTGCCTTTTGCTATACCAGAAAAATGGGTTTAAAGCCCCGTCATAAGAAGGACGGCTTTTCGTTAACTTAGAATGGCATTTAAGGTATTATTTGACTTCACTGGCCAAAAAAGCGGTAACTTTGCCCTCCTTCACCGCAACGACTACATCATAGGTGGCACAGTAGGCAAAGGTTACGTTATTAACTTTGTTGTAAAGGTTAACCACCATGCCCGCTCCACCAGGCTGAACGGCGATCGGTTCTAGATCGCCGTAGAAGAAACGACGAAGCTGATCGCCACCACCAATCTGGCCTTTATTCTTGGTGATTAACTCAATCTTCTGTTGAGCTGTGATCATTTCTGCGGCTTCTGCCTGGACGAGTTGAGGGTTAATTGCTTTTAACGGAGCATCCCAAACTGTAACCATACCAGCTAAGGCAACACTTGTAAGAAGAAGAGAAGTAAGTTTCATTTTGTTACTCCGAATATCAACAATAGAGGGTTTTCTAAGGGAATCTTGGTGTGTTTACTGAAGTTGTATGAGTGACATTGACCAAGACGCATTAAGAACTTGAGATTGATGAGGGCGTTAAGCGGAAAATCACAGCCCCAACTTGCCAATCTTGTGTCATCTCAACTAATCAAACTATCCCCGTTGACACTGAAGCTTCTCTGAAACTAAGCCACGAGTTTCCTTAATTTATTCGTTTAGATGCTTCAGTCTAAACTCAGCATTTTCTCAGGTAATTGTGCTGCCATTTATATAGGTAAGGTAAGTGTGAACGTACTGCCTTCGCCAAGTTTTGATTGAACAGTGATACTACCGCCCATTCCTTCCACCAAGGTTTTTACAATGGCTAAACCCAAACCATGACCCCCTGTTAAACGGGATCGGGCTTCATCCACACGGTAGAAGCGCTCAAAAATGCGGCTTTGGTCTTGTAACGGAATACCAACTCCGTGATCGCACACCTGAATCACTGCCTGCCTATCTGCGCGTTCCAGCTTTAAGGTAATTGGCTGCCCAGCAAGAGAATATTTCACAGCATTATCAACCAAATTAATTAAAACCTGTTTCAGATGATCGCGATCCGTCACTACTTCAATTTCGGTACTCGCCTTAACTGTAACCAAGCGATCGCTAAATTTTTCTGCCATCCCTGCTACTTCTGCAACCAGGTCATTTAGCACCAGCGATTCCAGATGAAAGTGCATATAGCCACTGTCTGCTCGTGCCAAATCTAGCAAATTTTGCAGCAGGCGTACTGTGCGATCGGCTTCAGATACAGCCGTTTCCAAAGCCTCTTTCTGATAATCGTTTAAGTTTGTACTGCGTCGCAACACGCTTTGCAGGTAGCCGAGTACCACAGTTAAGGGGGTTCGTAACTCGTGGGAGACATTACTCACAAACTGGCGCTGTTGCTCCCAGGCATCAAAAAGCCGAGACAGCATCATGTTGAAGGTTTGAGCCAGTTCTTTCACTTCACTAGGGGCATGACGTAATTGCAGCTTTGCCTCTCCCAAGTCTTTGGCTGAAATGACACCTGCCATTTGGCTCATATCTTGAAGGGGTTGGAGCGATCGCCGAATCCGAAAGGCAATTAAGGCCATCATCACTATCGTTGCCAGGATACACACGATGGCGAGGCTCCCAATTGCTGCAATTAATTGACGCTGATCCTGGGTTACATCCTGTGCCATGTACACCTTACCCAGCATCATCCCCTTGATAGTTACCGACCTTTCACACAAAACTAGGTATCGGTCTCCCACTTTGTACACTTGGGGCTGGAGTGGCATCTCAGCGAGGGACATCAATTTAGCCGTTGCAGTGAATAAAGGATTCAAGCTTGCTGATTGAGCAAGTAGCTTGCCATCTGAACCTTTGACCCAGATCAGTAGACCAGGCGTTGCCACATTGTTAATAGTCTTTTGTAGACCAGCTTTGACGGGTAGCATCTCGCTGTAGAGTTCAACGTCCTGGGGAAAGCGAGCCGCCATGTACTCTACATTTTTTTGATGAGTCGCAATCAAAATCTGCTGCATTTTCCAGCTTGTCCAGATAGCAACGCTGCCTAAGCCTAAAACAAACAGAGCAGCAATTTCTGCCGTCAGACGAAACTGAAGTGAAGATGGATCGAGATGTCTTCGCTTAACTTGACGGATTCCTTCGGCGAATCTGCTAATCAGTTGCATTGGAAGGTAGAAATGAGCTGTTCATCAAGTGACCTCTCCTAAGCTGAATCGAAGATGACAGTGTAGGCTTCTCAACCGGGCTAACGCCCCGCTTCGCTAACGCGATTGAGCCTTCCTAGTTATTTCCCGTTCGGCTGAGACTCACGGCTGAAGCCTGACGGGAGTTGCACCACTTACCTAGAACAGCCTCATGACTTTTCCCCGGCAGACCGATTGCCCAAGCAGTTTCCATTCCGCACAGCCCATGCGTACATTGCTACCAAGAGAGTTGGAAGCTTTACACCTAATTACTGTGTTAGCGACAGCGGGCGCAGCGATAGCGAGCAAGTTT
>DATNQT010000603.1:0-13659 GCA_036703885.1 Candidatus Sericytochromatia bacterium | reverse complement strand
CGGCGACAAAATAGACTCAACCGGGCAAGACTACGCCCATTACATCGTTGAGTCGGCAGTGCAGATGGACACCCTAATTTCTGACCTTTTAGCTTATAGCCGACTCAGCCGTGAGGATATCCAAATTCAGCCGATTGACTTGTCGAGACTGATAGCGGAGGTGTTGAGCCAACTTGATATAGAACTGCGGGAGCAAAAAGCTCATATAACCGTTGAAGAACCCTTACCCCAAGCAATGGGTCATCGCAGGATTTTAGCCCAAGTCTTGATCAATCTGCTTTCCAATGCCATCAAGTTTGTGAAACCAGGCGTATTACCCCAAGTGCGAATATGGGCTGAGGAAGCAGGAAGTAAGGACTTAGAAGTAGGAAGTGAGGACAGAACGGACTACTGCCTACCCCCCACTCCCCATTGCCCACATCATTGGCTGCGTCTATGGATAGAAGACAACGGTATCGGTATAGCTGTAGAACATCAAGAGCGTATATTTCGTGTTTTTGAGCGTTTACATGGTGTTGAAACTTACTGTGGCACAGGCATTGGGTTAGCCATTGTTCGCAAAGGGGTGGAACGCCTAGGTGGTCGATTTGGAGTAGAGTCCCAAGTTGACCAAGGCAGCCGCTTCTGGATCGAGTTACCGAAAGTTAGTAGTTAGTTACACTGCGTGTAACTCTTCCCGAACCTTTGTAGAGCAGATAGGTAGGTACTGCCTGACTTGATTCGGACGGCTTTAACAGGACTCCGAAAAGTTGTCATATTAAAGCAGTTCATATCCCCTGTGCTACGGGAGAGAAATTAAAAGTCGAACTTTGACAAGGCTTCTTTAAGAACCTTTGGCAAAGATCCACTCAACCTTAACAATTGATGAATCAAACACTCCGTATTATTCTGCTAGATGACAACCCAGGCGATCGCATCCTAGCTATTAGAGAACTCAGGCGAGAATTTTCTGACTTTCAAGTGCAGGAAGTGATTGATGCAGAAGGTTTGGCTCAAGTTGTCGCAGCTGAGCGCTTCGATCTGGTAATTACGGACTACCAACTGCACTGGAGTAATGGTATAGAAATCTTGCGCACGATTAAAGAGTACTATCCCGATTGTCCAGTAATCATGTTCACCAATACTGGCAGCGAGGAAATTGCGGTAGAGGCGATGAAGTCTGGGTTAGACGACTACGTCCTCAAGTCAGCTAATCGCTACGTGCGCCTGCCTGCTGCTGCCCGAACCGCTTTAGAACGAGCTGAAACCCGACGACGAGCAGATCTTTTAGAAATCCGCCTTCAGTCTTTACTGAATCAGTTGAACGTTGGGATCTTTCGCTGTAGCTTGGATGGACGGCTACTGGAGGGCAACCCAGCCTTCCTGGGCCTGCTGGGCGTAAACTCGTTGGATGAAGCAAGATCCATGAATTTACTAAATCTGCAAGAGTTTGACCTGCAACTTCAAGATAGCTCTCCATCCCAACGCCAAGAGCATGAGGTCCAGTTGCGTCGTGCTGACGGCACTTTCATCTGGACGCTGGTGAATGTTGCTCTTAACACCATTGATAGGGAAACTGTCGTTGATGGGTTGATAGAAGATATCACAGAGCGGAAACAGGCAGAAGCAGAAATTCGGGAACTCAACGAGACGCTCGAACAACGGGTAAGAGAGCGTACCCAAGAGCTAGAAACCGCTAATCAGGAACTAGAAGCCTTTGCCTATTCAGTTTCCCATGACCTGCGGGAACCTTTGCGTTCTCTTCAAGGTTTAGCTCAAGCTTTGCTAGAGGATTACAGCAACCAGTTACCGCCAGTTGGTCAAGACTATACTCGACGACTCTTGAATGTTACCCAGCAAACCGATATCTTCATCCAAGAGTTGCTAAACTACAGTCGCCTCAAGCACACTGACATTACTCTACAACCGATTAACCTGACATCGATCATGACAGAGGTTTTGGCTCAACTAGAATCAGAATTACAACGGCGACAGGCTCAGGTGACAGTCGAGAAACCTTTACCCCAAGTGCTAGGAAATCGCTTGATTGTGGTTCAGGTTATCAGAAATCTGCTGACAAATGCGATTAAGTTTATGGATACTAACGTGCTGCCTCAAGTACGGGTATGGGCAGAGGAGGTGGAGTACAGTGAGAGTAGAGAAGGTGGGGAACAAGAGGGAATTTCAACGCAATCTCCCTTGTCTCTCCCTGCCCCCATAAAGTGGATACGCTTATGGGTAAAAGACAATGGCATTGGAATTGCTCTAGAAGATCAGAGGCGGATTTTTCAAGTTTTTGAGCGATTGCACGGCAGTGAAGTTTACCCTGGAACAGGTATCGGTTTAGCAATTGTCCGCAGAGGAGTAGGACGCTTAGGGGGTCGAGTTGGAGTGGAGTGTCAAACGGGGGCAGGAAGCCGATTTTGGATAGAGTTGCCTAAAGTTCCAGAAACATAATTTAACATGGAGCATGAAATAATTTTGCTAGTGGAGGATAATCCTCAAGATGTCCTTCTAATCCAACGAGCTTTTCGTAAAGCGAACTTAAGTGTGCCCCTTCAGGTAGTAGGAGACGGAGAGGCGGCTGTACAATACTTGTCTGGTCAAGAGCCTTATGGTGATCGCAGCTGTTACCCATTACCGTTGCTAATTTTGCTAGACCTGAAATTACCTCGCAAGTCTGGTACTGAAGTATTAGCATGGCTACAGCAACAGCCAGTACTAAAACGCTTGCCAGTTGTGGTGCTAACCTCTTCTAGAGAATATGCTGATATTAACAATGTCTACGACTTAGGTGCTAACGCCTACATGGTCAAACCTGTAGCTTTCGATAATTTGGTAGACATTGTGAAGACGCTTAATATGCACTGGCTTATTTTCAACGAGAAGCCGCAAGTAGAAACCATTTAAGCTGATTCTACGGCTGAAGTCTGTGAAATTCACGTTATTAGTAGTTTATGGCTCTGCATGGGTAATTTCCACTCAGAGAAACTAGCCTCTATCCCCCGCCTCCATCACGGCAGTCAGAGATGTTACGTATCCTTTTAATCGATGACAACCCCCAAGATCGCTTGCTAGCTATCCGTGCCTTGGAACGGGAGTTTCCGAATCTCCAGGTAAAGGAGGTTATTAAGCCAGAAGATCTTACCTCGATGTTGGAGACGGGTGAATTCGATTTAGTTATCACCGACTACCAATTGCGCTGGAGTGATGGGTTGGTGGTGCTGCATAGGCTCAAGTCTCGTTATCCTGATTGCCCTGTAATTATGTTTACCAATAGCGGCACTCAGGAAATTGCTGTAGAAGCAATGAAAGCAGGGCTAGACGATTACGTTCTCAAGTCTGCAAAGCACTACATTCGTTTGGCAACATCGGTACGTTCAGCATGGGCAAAAATTCAGACACAGCGGAAAGTGGTGGGCTTAGAGAACCGCTTGCAGAATCTGCTCAATCAGTTGAATGTTGGTGTTTTTCGTTTGACGAGTGAAGGTTCATTACTGGAGGCTAACCGAGCGTTTTTGTGCCTACTTGGTCTAGATTCATTGCCAGAAGCTCCCGTAATTCAATCTCTTGAGTCTTATTTTCAACCAGAAGACTATGCCGAACTCTTGAAGGAATTGAAAGCAGATGGGCAAATCCAAGAGCGCGAAGTACAGTTGCGACAAGCTGATGGTAGCGTGATTTGGGTGCGATTGAGTACAACCCTTATCACTATTGAGGATCAAACGATAGTGGACGGATTAATGGAGGATATTAGTGATCGCAAACAGGCAGAAGCAGAACGATACCGTCGAGGACAGGAATTCAAAGCCCTAGTTGAAAATGCTCCGGATATCATTGCACGATTTGATCGAGAATTTCGCCATCTTTACGTGAACCCAGTCATAGAAGAGGCAACGGGACTATCGCCAGAAAATTTCATTGGGAAAACAAATGCCGAAATGAAATTTCCTGAAGAAGTCTGTACTTATTGGCACGATAGGCTCCAATACGTATTTACAACAGAGCGAGTTTGCTGTTTTGAATTTGATTTTCCAGCACGCGATCGCACGCGCTATTATGAAACGCGCCTAGTCCCTGAATTGGCTCTGGATGGTTCAGTCGAATCTGTATTGGGCATTACTCGTGACATAACGGAGTACAAGTTAGCAGAACAGGCATTGAGAGAAAGTCAATCGCGGTTTAAGCGCTTGGTTGATGCCAACATGATTGGTTGCATTTTCTGGGATACCAGCGGCAACATCAGTGATGCTAATGATGCCTTTTTACAGATAGTGGGCTATAGGCGAGAAGATTTGCTCGCTGGAAAACTGAACTGGAAAGCCATGACTCCAGTTGAACAATTAAATATAAGTGAAAAGGCGATCGCTCAAATGCAACAGTTTGGAGCAGCTACTCCACTAGAAAAGGAATATATTCGTTCAGATGGGAGTCGCGTTGCGGTTTTATTGGGAGGCGTTCTCTTAGAAGGTTCTCAGGATAAGGGAGTTAGCTTTGTCCTCGACTTGAGCGATCGCAAACAAATGGAGAATCAGCTACGCCAACAAACCCAACAATTAGAACAGGCAAACCGTGTCAAAGACGAGTTTCTCGCCATACTTTCCCACGAACTTCGCTCTCCTCTCAATTCAATTTTAGGTTGGTCGAAGTTACTTCTCGGTCGGAAGTTCGACCCCGCAACAACGACTCGCGCCCTTGAAACCATTGAGCGCAATGCCAACGTACAACTTCAGCTGATTGAAGATTTGCTAGATGTCTCGCGGATTATTCGCGGCAAAATCAGCCTAAATATTTTAACCGTCGATCTGGCATCAACCCTTGAAGCGGCACTGGATACAGTACGTCTAGCTGCCCAAGCTAAGTCTATTCAAATTAAGTCTTTTATCGACCCAACCGTCGGACTAGTTTTAGGCGATCCAAACCGCTTACAGCAAGTTATCTGGAACTTACTCTCAAACGCGATTAAGTTTACTCCCTCCGGAGGGAGTGTATCTATTTATTTGGAACGTCAGGGAACGCAAGCTCTGATCCAAGTCAGTGATACAGGTAAGGGCATTACTGCGGAATTTATGCCCCATGTATTTGAATATTTTCGTCAAGCTGATAGCTCAACGACACGCTCACATGGGGGGCTAGGGTTAGGTTTAGCGATCGTGCGTCATCTTGTAGAATTACATGGCGGTGTCGTCTCGGTGTCTAGTCCTGGTATTGGGAAAGGAGCAACATTTACAGTCAGTCTGCCCTTAAAGATTGACCTTACACAGCTTGCGGATTCAGAACGGGTTCTTCTAACAACTGAGAAAGCGCCGACGGTGAACAACCCTTTAGTGCTTGAGGGGAAGCAGGTACTTGTGGTTGATGATGAGGCGGACACGCGAGACTTTTACGCTACCGTCCTCGAATCCTCTGGAGCCTCTGTTATAGCGGTAGCATCAGCAAGGGAGGCTCTTGAAGTTTTTCAAAAGCAGCGTCCGGATGTACTTATTAGCGACATTGGGATGCCTGTGGAGGACGGCTACACATTGATCGCTAAAGTGAGAGCCTTGGAGTCCGACAGAGGAAAATACCTTCCTGCTATAGCTTTAACGGCATATGCCAGGGAAGTAGACCGAGAGCAAGCGATCGCCGCTGGGTTCCAGAAACATCTGTCTAAGCCTGTCGAACCTGACGAGTTAGTGGCTGTGGTAGCTAACCTGCTGGGAAAATAGAGGATAGGGAGAGCAGGAGGAGGCAGAAATAGAAAAGCTTGTTAATCCTGTTTAACCGTACCGCTGAAATCAGACACAATGCGGCAACTACTCTTTGGGATTACGGTTTTGCCCACTGTGGAAGTCTACCTTAGAGAGATACATTGTTGTTAGGAAGTACATAAAAGTTTATACAAGGGTGATGATTATTTCACCCACTTCTTAAAAACCGCTCGGTAAGGTGAACCCACCATGTTTGAACATTTTACAGACAGAGCCGTTAAAGCAATCATGCTCGCTCAGGAAGAAGCCCGTCGCTTAGGACACAACCTTGTGGGAACCGAGCAGATTCTGTTGGGATTAATCGGAGAAGCAACGGGGGTTGCAGCGATTGTACTGGTTGATATGGGCATTACCCTCGAAACGGCACGAATAGAGGTAGAAAAGATTATTGGTCGAGGGTCTCGCTTAGTTCCGACAGAACTCCCCTTCACCCCTAAAGCCAAACGTATTTTCGAGCAATCCTTCAAAGAAGCGCGTCAACTCGGACATAACTACATCGGTACGGAACACTTATTGCTGGCAATTACCCAGGATAAGGAAGGCGTTGCGGCGAAAGTAATGGAAAACCTGGACGTTGACTTAAGCGATGTCCGTACTGCCGTGATGCGAGCGTTAGGAGAAGTCGCTGCTGCCGCCACGGCTGTTAAACAAGGTTCTCCCTTCATCATGGGTGAGCAGGGCAAGAAAGCAACGTTGGAGGAGTTTGGGACTAATCTGACCCGACTAGCCGCAGAAGGTAAGCTCGATCCGGTTGTTGGTCGCGAAAAAGAAATTGAGCGTGTCGTTCAGATTTTAGGTCGTCGCAGCAAGAATAACCCAATATTACTTGGGGAGCCGGGAGTTGGGAAAACGGCGATCGCAGAAGGTCTTGCTCAACGCATTGTTAATAAAAACATCCCTGACATCTTAGAAGATAAGCAGGTAATTAGCTTAGATATGGGTTCCTTGGTGGCTGGGACGCGCTATCGGGGAGACTTTGAAGAACGCATCAAGCAGGTTATGGATGAAGTTCGTCAATCTGGGAACATCATCTTGTTCATTGACGAAATTCATACCGTAGTAGGTGCAGGAGCAATCTCAGGGGGTCTGGACGCTGCCAATATCCTCAAACCTGCTCTAGCCAGAGGTGAAATGCAGTGTTTGGGAGCTACAACTCTCGATGAATACCGCCAGCACATCGAGCGGGATGCCGCACTAGAGCGTCGTTTCCAGCCTGTAACGGTCGGAGAACCTTCCATTGAAGAGGCGATTCAGATTCTCTATGGTCTGCGGGATGCTTACGAGCAATACCACAAGGTTAAAATCTCTGACAGTGCTCTAGACGCTGCCGCTAAACTCTCAGACCGCTACATCTCAGACCGCTACCTGCCAGATAAGGCAATTGACCTGATTGATGAAGCAGGAAGCCGTGTCCATCTAAGAAACTCCCAGGTGTCCCCTGAGGCAAAAACACTGAAGCGGGAACTGCGTCAGGTGACGAATGATAAGAATGAGGCAGTCAAGGCTCAGGATTTTGACAAGGCGGGACAGTTGCGCGATCGCGAATTGGAAATTGAAGCTCAACTCAAAGCACTTACTGCAAACACAGAGGAGCACTCATCTTCCATCACCCCTATCGTTGATGAGGAAGATATCGCCCAAATCGTCGCCTCTTGGACTGGAGTTCCCGTCAACAAACTCACTGAAACTGAATCAGAACTGCTGCTGCACTTAGAAGACACGCTGCACCAGCGCGTCATCGGTCAAGATGAAGCCGTCACGGCTGTAGGAAGAGCAATTCGTCGTGCCAGAGTTGGTTTAAAGAACCCCAAACGACCGATCGCTAGCTTTATTTTCTCTGGTCCTACTGGAGTTGGTAAGACTGAACTTGCCAAGGCACTAGCCTCCTACTTCTTCGGGTCAGAAGAATCGATGATTCGGTTAGATATGTCGGAGTTCATGGAAAGCCACACCGTTTCCAAGCTGATTGGTTCGCCTCCTGGCTATGTAGGGTATGACGAAGGCGGTCAACTTACGGAAGCTGTCCGACGCAAGCCTTACACGGTGGTACTATTCGACGAAATCGAAAAAGCACATCCCGATGTCTTCAACTTGTTACTGCAACTGTTGGATGATGGTCACCTCACCGATGCCCAAGGCCGCACCGTGGACTTCAAGAACACGCTGATTATCATGACCTCTAATATCGGTTCCAAGGTGATTGAAAAAGGTGGTGGTGGTATCGGCTTTGAAGTCTCAGATAACAGAGAAGATGCTCGCTATGCTCACATCCGGACGAAGGTAAATGAAGACCTCAAGCAGTACTTCCGTCCTGAGTTCCTCAACCGCCTTGATGAGATTATCGTCTTCCGTCAGTTGACGAGGGATGAGGTGAAGCAAATTTCTGAAATCATGTTGCAGGAAGTCTCAACCCGCTTACTCGACCAGGGAATTACTCTCTCAGTTACAGAACGCTTCAAAGACCGCTTAGTGCAAGAAGGTTATGACCCCAGTTATGGTGCAAGACCCTTACGTCGGGTGATTATGCGCCTCTTGGAAGATAGCTTGGCTGAAGCAATGCTATCGGGTCAGGTGAATGAAGGATATACGGCTGTTGTTGATGTCGATGAACAGGGTGAGGTAACAGTATTGCCGCAGCCGCAAGAGTTAACACTTCAGGCTGTTGGTTAGAGATTCATAGTTTTATCCCTCGCTCGAAGTTAAAAAAAATGAATGGTACTCTCAGTGAATGAGGGTGCCATTTTTCTTAAGACTTTCTCTGAAATTCTGAGTGATCGCAGCTTAGATGGCGAATCGGGCGACACGTCCATACCCGCTCTTGGTTGGGCGTGGAGGATGTCACTACAGCTAGGTTTTTGCCTGAGGAGTTGGGTTCTTCTCCTTCTGTTGCTTTACAGCTTCATCTTCCGCTTCTTCTTGCAAACCCTCCGCATCGCAGGCACTGCAAAGCCACCCGTGCGTCCATCCATACCATTGAGTTTCAGTACCGCAATTGTTACACTTGGGTTTATCCATTTTTTACCATGCCGTGGCTAGCATTTCTTGCCACTATGAAAATACCCTCTCAGACTTTCCAGAAGAGGGACAGTGTGAATAAGTCTTAAATTAAGTATAAATAACTATTCCGAATTTGTGTAGATATGTGAAGAGGAAGTGAATTATTTGTTCTTCACCTCCTTACACTCATCGTTGTGCTAATGCAGATGCTGTAATTCCGGCTCACTTCAAGGAACCTATATTACGTTCCGTTCCAAGAGCTAAAAGACTGATGGCATTCTTGCTCACAAGAGGAAGAATGCCATCGTGATGATAACTCAGCTCATCTGATGAAAAGAATTGGAATAGTGGGGACGGACATCGCCTCACTTAAAACTGCTCTTGGAATTCGTTCTAAGAGAAGCCAGCCTTCTGTTGCGTAGCAACGAACGTCTGGAGTATGTCACTGATGTTTTTGCTCACCTATTCACCTCCACTGAATGACAGCTCCAAGAATTTCTATCATTATCCCAGTCCTGAATGAAGCCGGAACGATTCAAGAAATATTGACTAGGCTTCAAGAGGCAAAAGACGTTGAAGTCATTGTCGTAGATGGAGGGAGTCGAGATGAAACACTAATGATCGCTCTTTCCATCAGAAAGACGCTAGCACTCTCCTTACCCATTAAGGTAATTTCTACGGCAGCTGGTCGTGCCAATCAAATGAACGCAGGTGCAGCCGTCGCTAGCGGTGATATTCTGCTGTTTCTTCATGCCGATACTCGTTTACCTGCTAGGTTTGACACCCTGCTTCTGAGGGCACTGCAAGATGTTGGAACTATGGCTGGGGCGTTTGAATTGCGAATTGATGCCCAGCTACGGGGGCTGCGACTGATTGAGAAGATGGTGAAACTGCGATCGCGTTTTCTTGCCATGCCTTACGGCGACCAAGCAATCTTTTTGAAAGCCTCTACCTTTGATGAAATGGGCGGCTTTCCCGATTTGCCTATCATGGAAGACTTTGAACTAATGCTACGCCTGAGACGCCACGGAAAAATCGCGCTCATATCAGCACCCGTGGTAACATCAGGACGACGATGGCAGAAGTTGGGCGTAGTAAAAACTACCCTAATTAACCAGGTGATTATTGCAGGCTACTTTCTAGGCGTTCCTCCTACCAAACTCGTGCGCTGGTATCGCCAAGGCGGTTTTAATACCAACAGGTTTTGAAGGTGTTAGGTGGTAGGTGCTAGGTGCTAGATCCTAGGTATTAGGTGTTGGATAGCAATAAATTCTTTTATACCTTTATAGCTAAGACCTAAAATCTAACACCTAACACCTCATTCCCCAATTCCCAGCCATCCTGCAAAATTCTGCTTCTGAACTTCCGTTAGATTCTCAAGCCGCACGATTTGGTAACGGCTAGGCTGTGGTGCAATTAAGGTAATGGGTAGAGTGCGAAGTTCGTCTTGGTGGAAAATGCTCAATTTAATGGTGTCACCAACCTTGTAATCTTTAAGGCGATCGCTTAATTGGTCAGCTGTTACCCGCAAGCCATCAATTGCCAGCAATTCATCACCTGCATCAACTCCCGCCAATGCAGCTGGAGAACCAGCTTCCACAAACTTGATTGACTCGTGAGAGTTCTCTGTCTTCACCATCACACCCAAATAAGGAACGGCTTCCTCTTCCTCAACACTATGGAGTCGTAACCCGAAGGGTTGGAGGTATTCATCGAAGGGTAACTCATCCGTGCCATCGATATAGCGAGCAAAGAAGTCGTCTAAATTCACCTGGGCTACCGATTCGAGCACATCCCTCAGTTGTTGGGGAGTAAAGCCAATTTCCTCCTTGCCAAAACGCTGCCACATCTGGCGCATCACATCATCGAGCGATCGCTGATTTCCATGACGTGATCGTATTAATAAATCTAGTAATAACGAAATCAATTCCCCTTTCAAGTAATAGGAAATTTGGGAATTGTTGCTATTTGCATCGCGTCGATATAGCTTAATCCAGGCATCAAAACTGGACTCGCTTACAGGCTGCACCTTACGCCCTGGCGTCGTCTGCAACATCGTAATCTCTTTACTTAAGCCTTCCAAGAAAGCCTTAGCATCGTAGATACCCGCCCGTAGGGGAATCACTAAGTCGTAATAACTCGTTGTCCCCTCACAAAACCACAGAGAAGTCGTGTAATTTTCCTGTTCGTAGTTAAACTTCTCCAGTGCTTTTGGTCGAATCCTCTTGACGTTCCACAGGTGAAAGAATTCATGCGCCACTAGCTGCATGAATCGGTTGTACTTATCCTTCGCCCGAAACCCGAAGCGGGAGTAAATTAACGAACAAGCATTCTTATGTTCCAGACCTCCAAAGCTATTATTGGCTAGATGCAGCAGAAATAAATATCGTTCGTAAGGCAAACCCCCATAAATCTGGGCTTCCACTTCAATGATTTTCTTCGTGTCCTCAATCACACGGTTTGGATCGATGTTACCCTCACCCCAAATAGCTAGTTGATGAGGTTTCGAGAGCACTTCAAAGTTATAGAGGCGCTGAGAACCGATTTCAAATGGGCTATCTACTAGAGTGTCGAAATCTTGTGCTTCAAAGGTATTGGCTTTATCAGAAATCGAAGGCAAGGGTGTTGTAACGTGCCAGTCAGGATGGGGGGGTGCGATCGCTACTTGAATCGATTGTTGCTCATATCCTGGTATAAAAAAGAACAAGGCAGCACCGTTGAAATAGCCGTGGGTAGCATCCAGGTGATTTGTCCGCACCGTTAATTCATTGGCAAACACGCGATAATGTACCGTTATTTCCGAGGTGTCTGCTGTATCAATTTGCCAATGATTTTTACTAAGTTTGCGTGAAGGTAATAAATGTCCTCCCTCAGCAGCGTTTGCCGAAAAATCTTGGAGATGTCTGGCATACTCCCGCACTAAATAAGAGCCTGGAGTCCACACAGGCATCTTCAAATCCAGCACTGATTCCTGCCAGCCTTGTACAGACAGCGTCACCTCAAATAGGTGCGATTCTGGCTGAGGCATTGCTACCTGGTAGTGGATAGTCGGTAGGGTACTGGAGGTGTCACTGGAACGAACAGTCGTTGCTTGAGTCATTATCAGCCATTAACAATTAGCGATTAGCTTTTTTAGACTAACTAATCGTAGCGAGGTAGGGGTGTAGTGTTAACCCAATGGTAAATCTTTATCCCCTAGAAGCCAGATGAGTTAGCTGTTTGATGTTGCTCAAACAGAGAATCTGATTGGCTGGGTCAATCTTTATCCAACCCTTACTATCGAGTTTTTCCATAATTTTGGCTGTATCCTCGACGCTGATATCTGTGATGTCTGCCAAGTCCTTATGGGAGAAGCTGAGGATTTCTATTCCTTTATCAGTGGGTTGACCATAGTTTCCTGCTAAACCAATTAGAGTAGTGGCTAACTTAACGGCAGGTGGCTGATGCCGTTGTTGAAGGCGGATATTAGTCTGTCGCAACCGTCGAACCATCAGTTGCAGCATTCGGTGGTGCAATTGAGGGTCTTTGAAGAGGGTTTGAATGAAACGTTGCGCGGAGACACTGAGTAACTTGACTTCAGAAAGAGCAATAACGTCAGTTGAGCGGGGAGATTCATCGAGAATTGCCATTTCACCAAAAAAATCACCCTTACCCAAAATCGCTAATGTAAAAACGTTTTCCCCATAAAGGCGTCGAACTTTAACCCAGCCAGAGACAACAAAGTAAACTGCGTTGCCCCAGGCGTCTTCCATTAAGACTGCTCTACCTGCTGGATACTGATGCTCTACTACAACAGACAGGAGCCATTCTAAGGTTTCTGGGTTAGCGGTATTAAACAGGGGAAAAAGCTCATTGAAAGCTTTGATCTGCATGAAAGGTTTCAAAAATAAAGTCTGAAGAGGTAAGAGCCGTAACAGTCCGGAACGAGCATGATGTTGTAGAAGATTCCAGCTTATCGGAAAAGAGTGATGTCTTTAACCAAGTATTACTAATTAGCGATCGCTAAATATCTCCTACGCTTCCATTACACCACACCACAAGAACAGTATATTTCTGATCCAGTCTGGGAGTAGGGAGTGGGGAGTGGGCAGTGTACTGGAACTTATACAAGGATGCTAAGACAGACTTGCATTACTTCGTTATGGAGCGAAATATGCCAAGTCTCTTGCATTCGTTGAGGCGTTATTTCTTTCACCTCTAAAACTGCCGCAAAAAGCGTAGGTCACTGCTGTACAACCGACGAATGTCATCAATTTGGTGCAGCACTAAGGCGAAACGTTCCGCCCCAAAACCCGCTGCAAAACCCGTATAAATCTCTGGATCGTATCCAACTGCTTTGAGTACGTTGGGGTCAACCATGCCGCAACCTGCCACCTCTAGCCATTTGCCTTTCCACTGCACGTCTACTTCAGCAGAAGGTTCTGTGAAGGGGAAGTAACTGGCACGGAAGCGAATCGGCAACTCTTCGCCAAACATTGCCTGCAAGAATTCCTTAATCGTGCCTCGGAGGTCGGTAAACTTTAGCCCTTCATCCACTGCCAAAAGTTCTATCTGATGGAACACAGCAGAGTGCGTCGCATCCACCGTATCCCGGCGATAAACGCGACCTGGTGAAACGATTCGGATCGGTGGGTCATTCGCTTCCATGTAGCGAATTTGCACAGAAGACGTTTGAGTGCGTAGCAAGTTACCATCCGGCAGGTAGAACGTATCCTGCATATCGCGAGCGGGGTGATCGGGTGGGGTATTGAGTGCCTCAAAGTTGTAGTAGTCGCTTTCCATTTCCGGCCCACTAGCAACGGTGTAGCCTAAACCGACGAAGACATCCAAAGCCCGGTCAATGGTGCTGTTTAGGGGGTGAAGCCGACCTTGGGGACGATAAACCCCTGGCATTGTAACATCAAGGGTTTCGGCTTCCAATTGCGCTTGGATT
>DATNQT010000602.1:0-6021 GCA_036703885.1 Candidatus Sericytochromatia bacterium | reverse complement strand
ACATCGTAGCCAGCACCCCGCACCTGTGGCACTATCTTACGGCTACAAGGATCGATCGGCAAAACAGAGTCTCGCGTGCCGTGCGAGATGAACAGACGCGGTTTGCCAACCTGTGAAGCTGGTGCCATAAACCCCGGCGAGAACGCTATGACATGGCTGAACAAGTCGCCGTTCGTGATGCCGACGCTTAGGGCATAGGAAGCGCCGTCCGAGAAGCCCTCGATCGCAATGCGGGTAGAGTCTACAGCGTACCGGCTGAACGTCTGCGCCAGCGCCTGGTCGATCGAGGCGATATCGGGACCGTACCCACCGACGAGCACATCCCAGGTCTGGCGGCGCGAGGCAGGTGCCAGCAGGATGAGTCCAGTGGCATCGGCGAGGTTTTGGAACGGACTCAGACCGCCGCGTGCGTCGCCGCCTGCGCCGTGCAGCATCACCACCAGTGGTGCGGGTCGGGAAGGTTGGTAATTTTTAGGCACGTAGAGTAGTCCGTCGCGCTTGGTGGAAAGTCCTAACGGTTGCAGACCGCTTGGTGCCGTTCCCGTAGGCTGCGTTGGTCGTGCCAGCAGGCGTCCGTTTATAGATGCCCGATCGTGATTCTGTGGTTTGTCTGTTCTCATCGATCTAATTCTCTCCATAGAGTTGGTGGTACAGGCCGATCCAATCGCCCCAGTGATGCCTACCAAAAACATTTCAAGTAGATGCCTTCGCCTTAATCGCGAAGCGATGTCTGTTTTATGCTTCAGCATGATGGCCTTGCTTCTGCTGTTGTCAAAAGTGAATTTTTATCCCGGCACTACCCAGTAGCTATCTTCTTGTCCTTTAACCTGAGCCGCATCCTGGTTTTCTGCATTGTGGGAAATCGCAGAATAGGCTTGAATACATACCCAGGTAATGCCGTTGCTATCTGTAATCTCTCGTTCCATGACTATCCGGTCAATTACTATGCTTCTGTAAGGTTGGGGACGATCGCCTGTTGATGTTGCTCGATCCAGTCCCATGCCCATTGAAAGGGAACCCCTGCTCGTTGGGCGGCTTGTTCATCTTCCGGGCGATCGCCCACATACAGCGAATTTTGCGGAGTGTGTTTGTGTCTGGCCATTGCTAGTTGCAACATACCCGATCGCGGTTTGCGGTACTGTCCGGACCACTTCGTTTGGCTGTGGTTATGAACATTGTGGCCCGTAACGCGGAAACACTTTTTACCCTCAAAGTCGGGGCAGAAGTAGATCTCTTTCAACTCTGGGAATAACTCAAGCGTGTATTGCTGTTCCTGGATGCACTCTTGCATAGAATTAAACTCAGCGAGACTGTCACCAGCCCCGCTGGTCTTCAAAACCGTGCGTGAGACTTTCACCTCACACGGCTCCTCAATCGTTTGGTGCTTGTCACGCATACCTCATTACCCATTTATCCTCGACTTTTTCAAGCCTTTTGGTGGGCTTAGGCTCGGCTCTGTTACAGCCGGATTTGTTGCCAAAGCTGCCGTCTAAAGCAGTTTTTGTGTCGTGGCAATGTCTATGTAAGAGTTGCCAATTCTCGTAGGAATCCTTTCCACCTTGCGATTTAGGGATTCTATGGTCAACTTCAATTACATCGTCTTCTCGGAAATATAGTCCGCAGTGGGCACATTTCCCTTTTTGCTTTTTCAGGAGTTTTGATATCCTGTTTGGCATTTCTGGGCTATTACCCATTCTTGTACTCCAGTAAACTAGGTTTTCGTCGTATGGTGACGCTTCGCCTTTAACTTTCACATGGCGGACTATTGGAGTCTCCACATGATTTAGTAACCGAAGAGGCTTGTTACCTACTTGCTTGGTTGCGAATTCCCAGTTGCTGCCGCCGATGGATTGCCAGTATTTCTTGGCTATCCACCTCCCGTTCTTTTTCGGGTGGCGGCGTTTCGCCCAAGCCACAAGCTTTTGGTACATTAGGTCCTCGATGTCTGCGTAAGCAACCTTACTTACTACAGTCGCGTAGTAATTTGCCCATCCCCGAATTATGGGGTTCAAGTGTTTGATTAGCGCCTCTTGTGGTGCTGACTTGTGGGCATTAATAACACTAGCGATATTGTCGTAATGCGCCTTTTGCTTGTCCTTACTTGGGGTGATGATTGTTTTAAAACCTTGTTTGGATAGGTACTTTCCTGCATTGAATTGTCGTACCGTAAAACCAAGGAAGTTGAATCCTGGTTTTTCTTGCTCATACTGATATAGAGTATGGGCAAGCCTTGTTTTTGAAGGTTTTAATTCAAGCCCAATGCCTTGTAACCACTCGGAGATTATTTCTCTGCATCTTTGGACAACGGTGATATCTTCGTGGAGAATCACGAAGTCGTCTGCGTAACGAATCAAGCTTATGGCTGTGCGGTTATCCCGCTTCTTTCCTTTTAACGTTTCCGCATACTGCTTTATTCGTTCTTCCATTCCGTGGAGGGCAATATTAGCCAAAAGTGGAGAGATAACTCCGCCCTGTGGTGTACCCTCAGATGTATCAAAGTACTGCATACTATCCATCACACCCGCTTTTAACCAGGCTCGAACTTGTCGGCGAATGGTGGGGAATGTATTCATTTTGTTGAGCAGTGCTTCGTGGTCGATGCGGTCGAAGCATTTGGCAATGTCGGCGTCTAACACGTATTTCGGTTTTAGCCTAATTGATGAGAATACTGCTTCGATAGCATCATGGCATGAGCGCCCTGGTCTGAACCCATATGAGTTAGGTTCAAATTTTGCTTCCCATTCTGGCTCAAGAGCCAGTTTGACTAGCGCTTGCAAGGCACGGTCTTTCATTGTAGGTATGCCTAAAGGTCGCTTCTCTTCCGTTCCCGGTTTTGGAATCCATACTCGCCGAGTTGGGCTGACCTTTGTCCCAAGTTTTAAGTTACCAACTAGGTTCAAACGTTGCTTTGGGGTTAGCGACTTAACACCATCCACACCTGCCGTTTTCTTCCCTTGGTTGTCTTGGGTTACTCTACGAACCGCTAAGGCTCTTGCATACCAGGACTTCATCAACGTCTTCTGGAGTCTACGAACTGTTTTAACATCGCCACGATTAGAGGCTCGATATATCCGCTTTTGGAGCTTAAAGACAGCTTTTTCAGCTTTGCGCCAATTAATTTGTCTCCATTCCACTTTTGAAGTTATCTCTGTTTTAGTCATGTTCACTCACTACTTGCAGTCATATCTTCCAAACAACCGTGAGTCCGTCTGCATATCTTAGGTATTACCCTAAGCATTCGCTTCTGACTCAATCTTTCCTACTCGCTGCATACGGTTAGCACCTACTCCTGGTATTCGACCTCCAAGAGAGCAAAAACGAGAGGTTACTTCGTTCCGAATGTCCATACTATGTACCTTTAGAGTGATGCTTTTCGCCGGGTTTATGGGAAGTGCTTGTTGGTCAACACAAATCTTGCCAACTCCCTATCCTTTACCTTTTGGTATTCCCAGCGCATACAGCCTTATTTCGCTGGTTCGCAGTCACGACGCTTTGTAACACATCTTCAAGCTTATGCTTTACTCATGAGTACTTTGCTCGATGGATACCAGATTAGGCTTCCAGTAGAGCCACCTTTCATCCCCGCTTCAGGCTTTGATGGCTAGTCGCGAACCTGGGGGAAGTGCTTTCACTCCTGCACCTGGAGGGTAGGATTCTCACCTACATGGACATTCAGTTGTCAAGGTTCATAACCTTGCGGCTAATCCTCAAAAACCCTTGTGAGGCTTTAGTTTCTAGCCAACGAATCGCACCTTATGACCTGCGGCAACTCCACCTTGGTTGGTGATGCCGGCAATTATCCAATCGTCTTTGTAGGCGCCAATGGCAATCTGAGCACCTTCAATAATGCGTTGATCTTTGGGATGTTGGAAGTATTGTTGTCCGCTGAGTGGTTCACGGAGCGTACCATCCATATCTATCAGTAATAAGCTCATCGTTCTTGAGAAAATCTCTGTTTTACTAAACATCCTAAGCTGCAATTAATTTCCTCTCCTCTAGCTAATGGAATGTACTGCAGCGGGCGATCGACCTATCTTGAAACGAAAGAGGTTGCCTCACCGCCAGAGATACAAATCTCGCCCATCAAGGAATTTAGCCCCACCTGACCGGCAGCAGAGACAACCGCTTCCTTTTGTCCCTCCTTCCTAAAACAAACTTGATGATTACCTCAACTCCGATGCCCCTCGAAGCCCAACAACGGCAACCACCTGGTAATTTATTGGCTTCAATCGATCCTACTCCTTAAGGTCCTCATTAAAATTTTTTCCGCTTGAAGATGAAGTCACTCTAGGAAAGTTCGATCTAGTTGAAATCTACGATCTCAACTTCTAACTCCAAATACCTTAGACCTAGCATATCTGCATCCTCCTTAGAGTTTAGAAAGAAGTCTATCTTGAGAAATAACCTCTAGTGATTAACTCTAAAATAGTTTAAGCAAATTTTGTAACTAACAGCTTAAAGTTTATTTACAAAAAAAAATAATTATCTATAAAAATTATTGTCAAATTATTAAAGTTCTAGTATACTATGATTTAGAATGTTTTTATATAAATTCTGTATAAAAAAACCTGGTTGTTTGGGACAGGTTGTGGCTATATTTCTGAAATACTTTATGGCGTTTACTAATTAACGCTCAGCAGGTAAGAAGTGGCCATTACAGGATTTAAATCAAGCATTTTTTAGGACATTTGTCTTGAGAAGTGTACTCAAAGCAAAGCAGTAATTTAGTTCCGATTAACTGTTTAAATATTGCCTAGATAATATGTTGCATCCACACGAAGATAGCATTTTAGTAGAAACGAGTCCTCTGGCCCCTATGGTCATTGAGGAAACCCCAGACCATAAGGCATTATCAGAGCCGCTATTTACTGCAAACCCGCATCTTAAAATTCCCAAGCGAGATATTCGGAAAAGCCTCAAGGCATTAACTACCGAAGGTGCCTTTGCTACCGTCTTTTACAGTATAATTGGCGGCGCCTTGCTTAGTAATTTCTTGCTGGATCTCGGTGCCAGTACAGTGGAAATTGGTCTGCTCGCCTCAATTCCTCAGCTAACCAATTTGCTGCAACCGCTGGGAGCCTATGTGGGAGACCACATGAAGAGCCGCCACTGGTATTCCCTCTTGATTTTTGGCTCGTCGCGCCTGCCGTGGTTGCTGATTGTGCCAGGGATTTGGTTGGTCAGCTCATCTCGTATCGAGCCGCGCCAGTTGCTGCTGTTGACATTGGCAATTATCTGCCTGAGTAATTTCATGGAAGCATTGGGCCGTGCTTCCTTTCTTAGCTGGATGGCTGTGTTAGTACCAGACCGATTGCGGGGGCGGTATTTTGGCTTTCGCAATAGTGTTGTGAATTTGACCAATCTCATCAGCGTGCCACTGCTGGGTCTAGCGGTATCGAAGTGGCCGGGTGGTTCGCTCTCGGGCTTCGGTGTGGTTCTGGTTGTGGGAGTTGTGTTCGCAACACTCAGTCTGATCTTTCAGTTCTGGATAACCGATGTCAACCCGCAGCTAGTACACGCTGCCGATTCGGATACAGACCACGGCTCGCCCTTGAAGAAAATTTTTAGCTTCCTCAAAGATGCCAATTTTTTGAGGTTTTTGTTTTACTCATCCTTGTGGAGCTTTGCGGTTAACATCAGCGCTCCCTTCTTTAACCTCTACTTGCTGGGGGACCTCAACCTAGATGTCAGCGTCGTAACGCTCTATAACAGCTTGGGAGCTGGTGCTAACTTGGTGATGCTGATGTTCTGGGGCAGACTGGCTGACCGGATTGGCAATCGCCCACTGATGATAACTGTGGGAATCTTGGTGGCTCTGACGCCTCTACTGTGGCTAGAATCTGGAACTTCTCCAATTTTCCTTTGGGCTTGGTTCCCCTTGTTGCACATACTCGGCGGTGCGACTTGGGCAGCGATTGACCTGTGCAGTGGCAATCTGATGATGTCGGTGACACCGCTACGCAATCAGTCGATTTATTTTGCTGTTGCTGCGGCGGTTCCTGGAATCACTGGGGCGATCGG
>DATNQT010000601.1:0-9496 GCA_036703885.1 Candidatus Sericytochromatia bacterium | reverse complement strand
CCGACACTATTTGAAAAAGATATCTCCTACGACATTTACACCCAGGATATCTACTTTCAAGACCCGGTTAATCGCTTTAAAGGAAAATTCAACTATCGCATTATCTTTTGGACGCTGCGATTTCATGCTCAGTTATTCTTCACAGAAATCTTCTTCGATCTGCACGATGTAAAGCAGACAGAGCAGGAGATTATCAAGGCATATTGGACAGTTCGCGGCACTTTACGCCTTCCCTGGAAAGCTCGATTGTTCTTCAATGGTGACTCTACCTACACACTCACCCAAGACGCTCTGATTTACAATCACCTCGATACCTGGGATCGCAAACCTAGCGAGATTTTAAAACAATTCTTCCGCAAAGGTCATTAATCAATAAAGGTGGCTTTCTCTAGCTTGGTATCATGTATCGAACCACCCTTCTGAGTCTCTTCTGCCTTTAGCTCCGATGGAAAATCAGATTCTCCGAACATATCCAGTTGCCAGAAATTCCAAACCTGCTCTCTGAAATCTGCTTCGAGTTTGTTGAGTTGGATCAAGACTTCTGCCCAGTTATCATCCGTTTGAAGTTTGGTAGCCCATTCTCTGGCTCTCTGTCTTGAGAATTGCTCTGATTGATTGAGTAAATCAGACTTTTGGACATTCATCCTTAATCTTAATAATTGTTATTAGCATTTAATTAAAAATAAAGTTACTTAACTTTATCGCCTTACTTGTCTTTTAGTAGTTCTTTTTTCGAGTGAAGCAATCATCTGTTTTTTTACTTCACTAGCCCATTCTTCAAAGTTAAAGTTGTTACTATTGGCGCTGGAGAACGTCTCAAAAACCTGACTTTGTTGTTGGTTTGACTTAATATTCATTGCTCATTTTCCTGGGATTAACTTATCTAATGACATTAGCGCAGCCAAGCTTCAGTAAAGCTAGATGCACCGAATTCAAAATTCTCTGCAACGGGTTCAAGATTATTTTGGAAACTCTCTCCCAATTCATCCTCAAAAATTGTTAGCTCCCTTGGCTGATCCCGCTTGATATCGATCGCAAATTCTTGCGCCCCTTCTTGTTCTAAATCTTCAATGTAACCACCTGAGCACAATTGAGCTTCGTAGCTACTCGCAAAAGGTCCAAAGTAATAGATATACTTGGGCTGCACGGTAATAATTTCAACCGACCAAGCCATTCCCATCTTCTCTAAGTAGGACGTAAAAAACTCTTCAGTATCTTTCAAAGATTTTTTGTTCATTATTCAAGAGTCTTTTTTTGAACTCTTAATACCCTATTTAGGGCAAAATTTACCGCTCAACGTTCTTCCAGGCTAGCCATAAGTGCAATAACTTGTTCAGGATTAACGACAAAAAATCGAATTTTTCAAAAGATTCTAATCAGGAGGTTTGCGCTCGCTAAAGTGGGCAAGACGAACCATGAATGTCGTTCATCCGCCACGGCTTTCAACCTGAATGATTCCTTGAAGATACAAGCCTTGTTTCTGCACGAACGAGTCTCAACCCTGTATGGCGAAAGTTACTCACTTGCCACCTGGAGAACGCTATAAAACTTGAGTCACCGGATACTTCCTGTGAGAGGTCAGACAAAACTTATTTAAGACTCAGTACCCACCTAATGCTGCTGGTGGCAATCATGATATCGAGAGTCCGAAGTCCGTACTGTAGGGAAGACGGAGCTGGGGATATCAAAGAGGGCGCTATAATTCTGGAACTTTGTCAAACTTTCAGAGCTTGCCTATATTTATACCCTTGCCTACCTACTCCTCCGAAGTGATAGCAATTGGGATTTTGATGTACGTTGTCGTACTTGCCTTTTAATATAGCACTAATGCGCGTCAACGTACAAACTAAGTTTGTTAGTGTGGTTGTGTAAGCAACTAGCCGTAGAGCTTGTTCTTTAGAATATTCACCTTTTGACATCAGAAACGGAACTTTAAAACCGCGCCTTGTGCCGCCAGCTGTCTTTTTTAAACACAACTGGCTCAAGGAGCGTCTCGATGTCTCTGTCTACCCCACCCGTTCAAAACCGCCTTCTGACTGCTCTAACCAGTGAGGTCAAAGCACATCTCCTACCCAACTTAGAGCTGGTCGCACTGCCTTTTAAGGAAGTCCTCTATCAACCCAGAAATCCCATCGAGTACGTTTATTTCCCCAATCATGGTGTAGTCTCTCTGCTCACCATGTTGGAAGATGGGATTCTAGCAGAAGTGGGTCTGGTAGGTGATGAAGGAATGGTCGGCATCGCCGTTTTTTTAGGAGTCGAGACTACAAACACCGAGGCTATTGTGCAGGTTCCCGGTGAAGCAATGAGGATGAAGACGGATGTATTCAAAAATTTGGTCAAGCCAGATAGCCCGCTTTACAGTTTGCTGCTGCGCTACACGCACGCATTGATGGTCCAGATTTCGCAATCAGTTGCTTGCATTTCCCACCACTCAGTAGAAGAGCGCTGCTGCCGTTGGCTGCTGATGACGTGCGATCGCGCACACTCAGATCAGTTTCCGATTACCCATGATTTTCTCTCCCAAATGCTGGGGGTACGCCGCGCCAGTGTTTCGGTAGTGGCGGGTATGCTTCAAAAGGCAGGGCTGATTCGCTACAGTCGTGGTCAAATGACTATCCTCGATCGCCAAGGTTTGGAAGCGTTTAGCTGCGAGTGTTATCGGTGTGTCAAAGAGGAGGAAGATCGGCTCTATGCGTGATTGATAGACTTATGACAAAAGTAGACCTTAGGACTTACGCAGTTGCCCCCTAAATCCCCCAAGATTGGGGGATTTTGAGATTGGTTCTCCCCAAATTTGTAAAAGTCTATTGCTGTTGCTCGGATAACTCCTTCAATTCCTCTAATTCAATATATGCTAGTCGGGGTGGTTCCCCTCCCTTGTACTCAATTAAAATCCCATCAACTTTGCACTAAGGATTGTCAGCAGCAAGAGAATTCCTGAATGTAGCGATCATTTCCCCCCTAATTTAGCTGCCATAGCATCATTTTCTCCTTACGATAGTTTCTGGTGTACTATCCATAAGAAGGAATGTCTAAAGATAGAGGCAAAGTTTACCTGGTAGGTGCAGGACTAGGAGATGTAGCTTACCTCACAGTACGGGCGCAACAATTGCTGACTCAAGCTGAGGTGTTAGTTTACGATGCTCTGGTAGATGCTCAGTTATTGCAGTTGCTGTCCTCAGAGTGTCTCAAGCTTAATGTAGGGAAGCGAGGGGGAAAACCCAGTACGCCTCAAGCAGAAATCAACCAGTTGTTAATAGAACAGTGCCAGCAGGGGAAGCAGGTAGTACGGCTTAAAAGTGGAGATCCCTTTATTTTTGGTCGTAGTAGCTCGGAAATTCAAGCCTTGATTGCCGCAGGTTGTCCGTTTGAAGTCGTACCAGGAATTTCGTCAGCTCTGGCAGCACCATTACTGGCAGGAATTCCCCTCACCGATCCAGTCATGAGTCGGGGTTTTGCCGTTGTTACTGCCCATGAGCCAGAGGCTTTAGACTGGGAAACACTCGCACGAATGGAAACGTTGGCAATTCTGATGGGAGGGCGTCATCTGGGTGAAATTGTCCAGCAGCTACAGCGACATGGAAAAGTGCCTCATACACCCATAGCCATTATTCAGTGGGCGGGATTTCCCCAACAACAGATTTGGACGGGCACGTTAGCTGATATTGTTGAACAAACTGCTGGGGTATCGCTTTCGCCAGTAGTTATCGTGATTGGTGAAGTGGTGGGACTACGAGACTATATGCGATCGCAAGTTGATGAAGATTCCAATACTCAAGCCAAGCTTGCTTCTCTCACTTCTAAACCCCTCACCGGGAAAACTGTCTTAGTCACTCGCTCTGCTGGGCAATCTAGCCAATTCAGCAAACTTCTGCAACAAGCAGGCGCAACTGTTATAGAAATGCCTGCTTTGGTGATTAGTCCCCCTTCAAGCTGGGAAGCATTGGATAATGCGATCGCTCATCTATCTGATTTTGATTGGTTGATTCTCACGTCCAGCAACGGTATTGATTACTGTTTTGAACGACTCCTGCACCAAGGAAAAGACGCCCGTGCCTTAGCAAGGGTGAAAATTGCTGTAGTGGGTAAAAAAACGGCCGCCAGTTTGAAAGAACGTGGATTAGTCCCAGACTTTATCCCGCCAGATTTTGTCGCTGATTCTCTTATCGCCCACTTCCCGGAACCCCTAGCCGGGAAAAAAGTTTTGTTTCCCAGAGTGGAAACTGGAGGAAGAGAAGTTTTGATAAACGAACTCACAGCGAAAGGGGCACAGGTAACCGAGGTTGCCGCGTATCAGTCTGGATGCCCTCTACAAATCGCACCCGCTGCCCTAGATGCCCTGCAAAAGCAAACGGTTGATGTTATCACATTTGCCAGTTCCAAAACCGTAAAGCACTTTTTTCAACTCTTGGAAACGTCCCTGCCGCCAGCGTCCAAAGACTTTCCCCATCCCCAATCTCGACTCCAAAACATTTGTATCGCCTCAATTGGGCCTCAAACATCCATTACCTGCCGTCAGCTACTAGGGCGTGTGGATGTCGAAGCCGAGGAGTATACCTTGGAAGGATTAACTCAGGCGATTGTGCACTGGGCAACAGACAGAAGTTCTATTCACCAGTAACAATACTTAGGTATGTAGGTTGAAGTAAACGTAATCAAGAGTATGCCGGAGTAGCACTACGAATAGTCCCAAAATAGTTGTAACTCTTTCTAGACTTACCTAATGATTGACGAGTCGTATAAAAGCGGCTAAGGGGCTAAGTACTAAGTGTAGGAAGGTTGGTTTAGTTTACAAGACAAGCATTTTCCAAGCCTTACATAGACATCTACACTCTATCTGACCTCTTAATACCATTTTCCTTTGATGCGCTACACATCGACCCCAACCCCCTTTGAGTTTGGGGCAACTGGATAAGCATATGTAGTAAGCATTTATGAAATTGGTATGAGTAGAGGAAAGCGATCGCGATACCAAGCAAGTAGTAAAGACCCTTAGCTAAGGTTAGAAGTGACTGACTTTTGACTAAAGAACGTTCTAATGGCGATCTTGAAACTAGGCTTATAACCACTGAAGACCATCAAGGGTCATGAAAGACGAACCTCCGAGTATAAAGCACCTGACCAGCACGATCGTATTCATCTATGCATTTTTTAGCAGTTTCTGGATTCTCAGTTCCGACTGGCTGCTAATGCTGTTGACGAGTGACTTAAAGTTGCTGACACAGCTACAGACTTTGAAGGGATGGGCATTTGTAATATTGACAAGTGGTCTAATCTATGCATTAGTCGAAAGGGGATTGCGATCGCTTAAAGCCAGTTACACACTCTTCAGCGCTGTCATACAAGGAACAACTGATGCAATTTTTGTGAAAAACCTTGAAGGGCGGTATTTGATGATCAACAGTGCCGGGGCTTCTGCCCTTGGTAGAGCGATTGAGGACGTGATTGGCAAAGATGATACAGAATTACTCGCACCTGATATTGCCCACAAAATTAAGCACGAAGACAACAAAGTCCTCTCGTCTGGAAAAACGCAGGTATACGAAGATGTTTTACCTCTGGGGCAGCAAGAGCGAACCTATCTTTCTACAAAATATATCTACCGTAACTCTGAGGGGAACCCGATTGGTTTGATTGGCATTGCACGAGATATCACTGAACATAAGCAGCTACTCGAAGAACTCAAACGAGAGAAAGAAGATTTGGCAGCGCTTGGTACTGTAACAGCGAAAAGTTTCAGTACGTTGAATCTAGAAGAACTGCTCGATGGATTGCTTCAGCGCGTGGTGGAAGTGATGGGTGCTGATGCTGCCTTCATTCTTTTGAAAAAAGAGAATCACCTCTACGTCCGGGCTAGTGTCGGAATTGATGAAGTAGCCGACTCAAATTATACAGTTCGGCTCGGGCAATGTTTTGCAGGTACGATCGCAGCAAGAATGCAGCCGATGTACGTTGAAGACGCTCAAAGCGACTTCCGTGTAATCAATCGTTCGCTTAAACAGTGTGGCATTCGCACAATGTTAGGCGTACCGCTAGAGCGTAACGGCGAACTAGCGGGAGTTCTTCATGTAGATTGGTTGAGTATCCATCCAGAAAGCGATCGCGAACGCTACTTGTTGGAAATTACTGCTGAACGCTGCACTATGGCGATTCTCAATGCCCAGCTCTACCAACACTCCCTACAGCTACAAGAGCTACTCCAGTTACAATTCGACCATATGCCCCTTGGCTGTATTGTCAACGATCAAGACTTGCACGTCATGGAGTGGAATGCCGCTGCTGAAAAGATTTTTGGCTTTACCAAGGCAGATGTACTGGGAAAAAACCCTTGCGATCTGATCACACCTCCAGCCGTTCGCTCCCACGTCGCGGACATTTTTCGACAGCTAACGGCGGGAGAGATGACGGTACAGAGTGTCAACGAAAACATTACTAAAGATGGTCGCACCATTATCTGTGAGTGGTACAATACTCCACTCAAGGCAGCGGATGGCACGGTAATCGGAATGCTATCTATGGCACAAGATATTACCGAGCGGCAGATTTCAGAGCAGGAATTGCGAAGAAAGGATGAGCTATATCGCACCCTCGCCCGGAATTTCCCCAATGGTGCCGTGTTTTTATTTGATCGAGACTTGCGCTATACCCTTGCCGAAGGTGCTGAGATCAAGGCAATGGGGCTTTCAAGTGAAGCGTTTGAGGGAAAAACCCTTTGGGAAGCTCTGTCATCAGAAATCTGTGAAATGCTGGAGCCAGTTTATCGTCAGGCACTGGCGGGAAGTCCGGCTAGCTTTGAAGCCCCCTATGGTGACCGAGTTTACCTCGTGCAAGTGCTACCAGTTACCAACACGTCTGGGGAAATCTATGCAGGAATGGCTGTTACTCAAGACATTACCGAGCGCAAACTGACAGAGGCACAACTTTGGCGCTATGCGTTTTACGATTCCCTAACCAGCTTGCCCAACCGCACTTTGTTTTTGGAGCGTGTAGAACAGTTGCTCCAACGGGCAAAACACGATGAGACGCCTTTATTTGCTGTCTTATTGCTACAGCTTGATCGCTTCGAGATTGTTAAATACAGCTTAGGGCATCTAGTTGCCGACCAACTGATGATGGGCACGGCACAGCGACTAGAGGCGTGTGTGCGACCGACTGACCTAATTGCACGTCTGGGGTCAGATGAGTTTGCCATTCTCCTAAGAAATCTTAAAGACATCAGCGACGCTAACCGCATCGCTGAACGCATTCACCAAGAGTTAACACTACCCTTTAACCTGGAAGGGCGTGAGGTATTTTCTACTACCAGTATTGGCATTGCCCTCTGCGGGAATAGAAATAGAACCGATATACCGCTTTATGAGCGATCGCAAGACCTTTTGCGTGCTGCCGACATGGCAATGCATCATGCCAAAAAGCAAGGGCTTGCCCGTCATGCTGTATTTGACCCCGCTATGCAAGAACAAGCCGTTGCCCGCTTGCAGATGGAGGCAGACTTACGACGGGCAATTGAGCGTCAGCAGTTTCAGGTTCACTATCAGCCCATTGTGTCCTTGGAAACTGGCAGAATTACAGGGTTTGAGGCACTGGTGCGCTGGACTCACCCGACACGGGGGATGGTATCACCAATAGAGTTTATCCCTTTAGCAGAGGAAACAGGACTGATCGGAGCGATTGATCGGTGGGTACTGCGGGAAGCCTGTGTTCAGTTGAGTATCTGGCAACAGACATTTGGCGTTGAAGTCCCCTTGACAATGAGCGTGAATTTATCAGGCGTGCAGCTAGCGCAACTCGGCTTAATTGAGCGACTCGACCAAATTTTGCGAGAGACAGGTATTGAAGGACGCTGCTTGAAGCTAGAAATTACGGAGAGCGCGATCATGGAAAATGCTACCGTCGGAACTGTAATGCTAGAGCAGCTGAAAACATTAGGAATTCAGCTTTCAATCGATGACTTTGGCACGGGTTACTCGTCTTTAGCGCGTCTGCATCAGTTACCCATCGATACATTAAAGATTGATCGCTCTTTTATCAGCCGCATGGGCAATGATGGCGAGAGTTTAGAAATTGTTCGAGCAATCATCACGTTAGCTCATACTTTAGCGATGGATGTCATTGCCGAGGGTGCAGAAACGCCCCAAGAGTTAGAACAATTGCGATCGCTTCAATGCGAGTATGGGCAAGGATATTTTTTCTCTAAACCTGTAAATAGTCAGGCAGCTGAGAAATTACTCGCCGCACACTTGCAGTGGTAATAGCTATAAATTTGTGTTCCCTACTAAGTAGGTAGGCGGGAAAAAACAGAACTATGTTACGAAACATCAGCCTACCTGAAATCCTTACCAATGACTAATGACCAAGGACTAATGACGACCCTCACGAGTCAACTTTAATTGTGCCGACCTACTTAATAATTCGCTTTAGTAGCGATAGCTTATCTTTGTAAGGTGGATACCGCCAATTTGGGTCTAGGCGAAACCCTTTCTTTAATACGCTCTTGTAGTGGGAAAAAGTGTCAAAACTAGCTTTCCCGTGATAGCTACCAATCCCGCTATCGCCCACACCACCAAAAGGTAGGGTAGACACACCCACCTGCATTACGGTGTCGTTGATACAAACGCCGCCAGAGGAGGTTTCCTGCAACACTTGCTCTTGCTTCTGTTTGTCTTTGGAGAATACATAAAGCGCTAAAGGTTTGGGTCGAGCGTTAATTTGGGCGATCGCTTCCGTAAGATCGGTATACTCCAGTACTGGCAGAATTGGACCAAAGATTTCCTCTTGCATCACTGGCGACTCCCAAGAAACCCGATCAATTACTGTTGGAGCGATATACTTCTCCTCTGGCTTAGTTTGCCCACCGAGTACTATTTCCCCATCTTTCAGGAGCGGTTCGAGTCGCTCCAAGTGTCGGCGGCTGATAATCCGACTATAGTCAGGGCTTTTAGAAGGGTCATCGCCATAAAACTCTTTTGCACATTTTTTGATTTCTGTCAAAAGTTCAGACTTGATGCGGCTATGAACTAAAAGATAATCTGGGGCGATGCAGGTTTGTCCTGCATTGAGGTATTTGCCCCAAGTAATGCGTTTTGCCGCATAGTTGAGATCGACATCATAGTCAACGATGCAAGGACTTTTGCCGCCTAATTCCAAAGTAACGGGAGTAAGATGTTTCGCGGCTGCCTGCATGACAATTTTGCCGATCGCCGTGCCGCCTGTAAAAAATATGCGATCAAATTTTTCCTCTAGGAGTTGTTGGCTGGTTTCAACACCGCCTTCCACAACAGCAATATAGGCAGGGTCGAAGGTTTTTTGGATAATATCAGCGATCGCTCTAGAGGTATGAGCGGCAAGTTCGGACGGTTTAAGGACAGCACAGTTGCCTGCTGCGATCGCTCCGGTTAAGGGAGAAATCATTAGCTGGAATGGGTAATTCCAAGGAGAAATAATCAGAACCACACCCAAGGGTTCGGGATAAATTTTGGCAGAAGCAGGAAAC
>DATNQT010000600.1:0-4151 GCA_036703885.1 Candidatus Sericytochromatia bacterium | reverse complement strand
TAGGACTATCTTCATGAACTACCGCCAGTCGAAGAGCGCGTCAGGCGGTTTCTGTACTCAGTGGGGAATGCCTCAACTTGGATTTGCGCCCAAGTCTTGGTCTTACCTCCCCTCCTACAGCAGAGGCGGCTGTTCCATCCGTCTTTAGCATTCTGATGCCTTCTGCTCTAATGTTCGTTGCTGCGTTACCGTCTCGGTCATGATGAGTTCCGCAGTGAGGGCAAGTCCAGGTCCTCACGTCCAACGGCAACTCATCAACTTGGTAATAGCAATTAGAGCAGAGTTTAGAACTGGGGAACCATCTGTCAATTTCTACTAACTTTCCACCTTTTCTTTCTAGTTTGTAAGCTAAAAAGTTGGTGAACATTCCCCATCCTGCATCAGATATTGCTCTCGCTAAATTGTGGTTACGAACCATGCCTTTGACATGAAGATTCTCTACTACGACAACTTGGTTATCATTGACGAGCTTTCGTGAAAGCTTATGTAGAAAATCCTGCCTTGAATGGCTAACTCGTTCGTGTACTTTAGCGACAAACTTTCTATACTTATTGCGTGAATTACTCCCTTGAAGTTTCCTGGATAACTTCTGTTGCTTGCGCTTGAGGTTCTTTTGATGCTTGGCTAAATGTCTAGGATTGTCATGTTTGGAGACTTTGCTGCCATCGCTGACAACCGCAAAGTGTGTTAGCCCCAAATCTACACCAGCTACCTTCCCTTGGGTTGAAACTTCTGACCATTCCCCATCCACTTCGGTAAGGATAGAGGCAAAGTATTTCCCTGAAGGAGCAAGGCTGACTGTCACGGTCTTAATCTTTCCTTCAATGGGACGGTGAAGCTTGGCTTTGACTATCCCAATCTTAGGAAGCTGCAAGCTACCCTCTTTTACCTTTACGCCTTGAGGAAATTGAATCGACTGTTTGCCATGCTTACTTTTGAATCGGGGAAATCTTGTCCGTCCCTCAAAGAAATTTCTGTAAGCTGTTGTTAGGTTTAGCGTTACGGCTTGCAAAATTTGGCTGTAACATTCACCTAGCCAGAGAGTTTCCTCGTCTTTCTTGAGAACTGGAAGGAGTGCATTGAGGGCTGATTGACTCAAGCCTTTACCCGTCTGTTGATAGGTTTCAATGGATTTATTTAGCCCAAAGTTCCACCACCATCTGGCACAGCCAAACGATTGAGCCAGTAGCACAACCTGTTCGCTTGTTGGATATAGGGGAACTTTGACAACTAATCTTCGCATTTAACCGCCTCCATCGCTTACTACTATATCATTTATCAGTAAGTAGCAACAGAGTTGTTGGAAAACGGAGGGACAGAGTTTCCAAAGGCTTTCATCCCCACTTGTGGTGTTAGGCGGTATTCGCTACGCTCAATATATCCGCCTCACCACTAATGGGGATTTCTCGTCGACTCTTGTTAAACCTATCACCAATAAAATGTGAGCTACAGCACTTATGGGACTGCATCGATCTGTGGTTTCAACTTTTAGTTAAGTTTTAAGTGACGCCGCAATTTACTGCAAGTCTTGGGCGATTGATGTTTAAATCTACTTACTCAAGCATTCCATCCCGGTACACCTACCACTTACAAGCTAGGTGCGATAGCGGAGCACTGCTGCGGAACGCCGATCGCATACAGGCTTATAATCTGCCCAATTGGTATTCTTTTGGAAACATTTCTCCGTCGATTAACAACAATGGCAACGTCGCCTTCAAGGTTTTGGGACTTTGGCATCAGGCGATTTGGTACGGAACCGCTCGCACGAGTCGTTTAGTCTATACCGGGCCCAGAGGCGCTCTCTTGAGCAAGGTGTCTTTAAATAATCAGGAATGTTTGGTCTGGGAACAATTGCGATCGCGTGATAACGGCATCTGGCACTATGATGCTGTCACCAGTTCCAGTACTTGCCTCACTACAGCACCCATAGGAAGCTGTGGTTGGGCATCTGCTACCCTTAACGATTGCGGGTCAGTTGGCTTCCGTGCTAAATTTGCCGACGCCTATGGCTTCGCTGCCTACAGCGCCACACCCGCCCCAGCCACCTCGACTCTAGCGCTAATGGGCAACTTGGACGTATCAAGTATTTATTCATTTCTGTTTCTCCCGTCATTTAATAACAACGGGCAGCTAGCGGCGAAGGTACGATTGGGTCAACCTGGAGATATTGGCGATGAACGCCCCGACCAAATTCGGATTTTTGACCCAGATGGCAGTGCCAAACTAATTGTGGCAGATCGGAATTACGATACAGATTCACCGTATCAAAGCTTCGACAACAGCATTGGCTTTAATGACAACGGACAGATTGCTTTCATCGCCACGCTAAGTTCCGGTCAGCGTGGCGTCTTCCGGTTTGATAGTGTAGGGACAAATGCGATCTACGCTGACGCTCCTAACGTCGCTACCGCTTCGCTATCGCAGCAGCGCTTCGCTATCGCTCATGGGATGTCAGCCAAGTTAATCGCCATAGAAGGCGACGGGCAAATTTCACGCATTGAGCGTTTTCCGCCGAAACTTAATAACAATGGTCTAACTGTTTTCCGCGCCTTTGATGCCGAGGGCTTACGGGCAATCTGGGCAGGAGATGGTGTCACACTCCATAAAGTAGTGAGTGAAGGGGATATTCTCCCTACTGATATTGGTATGCTGCGGTTGGCACGTCCAGACGATGGTGCCGTATTTAGTGGTTCGCCTGACCTGAATGACCAAGGTGATATCGTCTTCGCCGCGTCGTTATCTGACCCAGAGGAAGCCAGAATCGGTTTCGGCGCAGGGCTTTTTGTCGCACGAACAGCTCTCATCGAGCCAGTTGATTCGGCTACGAATGCGATGTGGTATTCACGAGAGCAAAACTAAGTGAGGAATAAGGAAACCAATAGCCTCATATAAAGGCTCAATGGGTGTTGGGTTTTGCGATCGCTCATGCCTAACCTACAAGAGCTTTAGAAATGATTCCAATCAGATTTGTTTAGAAGACTCTAAATTCCAGCATGACCGATCGCTAAACCTGCAACCAGCATCCCCAGCACCAGAAAAGGTTGAGCACTGGCTTGATACTTCACGTCATTTTCTAAGGGGTTGCGTAGGAAGTACATATCCTGGAAGGTAATTTGGGGGATGATTAACAACACTAGGATTGCAGCGTACAGATTCTGGTGGATACTGACTAAGTAACCAGCAATCCCTGCTTGAAATAGATCGATCATCAATACACAAATCCAAGCTGCTGCCCCAATACCAAACATTACAGGTAGCGACTGTAAACCGAGTTGGCGATCGCCTTCTATACTCTTAAAGTCGTTCACTACAGCAATGCCTAAGCCAGCAAGACTATAGAACAGGGTCAAAATAGCGATCGTCCAGTTAAGGTCGCCAAATAAAGCATGACCCGTCCACCACGGTAAAGCGATATAACTAGCACCGAGAGCATAATTACCCAACCAGCCGTTCTTTTTCAACTTCAGCGGTGGAGCAGAGTAAATATAAGCAAGGAATGCCCCGCCTAAGGCAATACAGGTAATGGTTGGGAACTCATGACCCGCCCAACGGTCTAGGATGTAAGCTAAACCAACACCAGCAATCAACAGCGCCAGAATTTGTGTAACGACTTGAGGAACTGAGATTGCACCCGAAGGAATCGGGCGATATGGTTCGTTGATGGCGTCGATTTCGCGATCATAGAAGTCATTAAGGGTTTGGGTATAACCCACCATCAACGGGCCAGAAAGCAACATACACGTAGCTGCCTTCAGAACGTCTTCCAACGTCCAACTGTACCCACCGGACGAAGCCGCACCGCAGACAACACCCCAGATTAAGGGAATCCAGGTAATGGGCTTCATCAGCTGGAGGCGAATCTTCCAAATTGAGGTTTCACCAGAGGCGGCACCTTTCATGCCCAGCAACTGTCGGGTTTTAGCGCTACGGTCGGCTGCGTTGTCCTTAGTCATTAGTCATTAGTCCTTGGTTCTTGGTCATTGGTCATTGGTCATTGGTCGTTGGTTAAGCGTTCTTGCTAACAGATAAACCTGTAGTTCTGGAACTTCTCAATCAACATCTTTAACCCTGACCGATGACCAACTAAAAAGATATCGTTAGATAACTATTTTGGAATTTAGCACCCTTTACGGGTTGACCGCTTAAGGCAG
>DATNQT010000599.1:0-14034 GCA_036703885.1 Candidatus Sericytochromatia bacterium | reverse complement strand
AGCTTATTGACTTTGTGCGTGAGCAGTTAACTTTGCACCAAATCCCGCCCGAAATGATTTGCTTTGAAATTACGGAAACGGTAGCGATCGCTAATCTTGCTCAAGCCGCCCAGTTTATGCGATCGCTCAAACAAATCGGCTGCCGCTTTGCCTTGGATGATTTCGGCAGTGGTATGTCCTCCTTTGCTTATCTGAAAAACCTGCCAGTGGATTATCTAAAAATTGATGGGGGATTTGTCAAGCAGATTGTAGATGAGCCAATCGATTTGGCAATGGTAGAAGCGATTAATCATATTGGACACGTGATGGGTATCCAAACCATTGCTGAGTTTGTTGAAAATCAAACCATTCTCGAAAAAATTACAGCAATTGGCGTGGATTATGCCCAGGGTTATAGCATTGCCCAGCCCCGCCCTCTTACGTTCACCAATAGACTTCTTGCAGAAGTAGGGGAAAAGTAAAAGTCAAAGTCCATAGCTATAAGGGACACGGATGCAAGTTAGCGGGAAGTAGCGATCGCTCGGATTCAATCTTTATACCATTTTGCTAAATGGCTGCCACAGATAAAGCCTGGAGAATGTAGTCCCAGCCAGCTAAAGAATCAATCACTTTAGAGTTTCTATTTGCCCAGTTTTCAGGAGGTACAAGGCTTGCACTCGCTCCTTCCCAGTTGCTGTTTTCTGCTGGGCTAACAGAGTCTTAAGAGTTTGAGCGGATTCGACTATGTTAATTTTGCAGACCTCTGACATAAAAGTGAATCTAATTAATTTTTCAGTCTTTGCCACATGACTACAACAAATATTCTAGGAGGAAACTTCTCCTACCAGTTGTCTGTTAAATATGCGCTTAATCATACAGCCTCACCAGCCGCCTGGTTCTTATCTGAGAGCGATTATCCTAACTGGCAAAGCTTGCGCCCTTGACACTCAATCCCGTATCTACTTTACGCCCATTTTTCCCGCTCATTTGGCTCTATTCAACTCGACCCAAGGCTTATAGCCGCTAAGGTACCCCTATCAGGGGAGAACTTTGGACTGAAGAAAAATTTTATAAACTACCTTTCAGGACACGGTGCCCTAAATTTAGAAGTTTAGCTAATACATCATTTTCGCGTCCTTATAAAACTTGATTTCTACTAAGTTATTGGATGGGTCTTTTAAGAAAAAGGTCAAATGTTCCTCAACTTTTCCTGCAAATCTGACTGTTAGTTCTTGAAAAAATTCGATGCCTCGCTCCTTCGCGAGTTCCAGCAAAGCATCAAAATCTTCTTTCCGTTTGAATGTTACTCCAAAATGCCTGGGATACAGTTGTGGAACAGGATCTATTTTCTCAGGAGAAAGATGGCAAACTAACTGATCGCCGAAAAAATTTAAAGTCACTCTATCGGCATATCTCCTAGCCAGCTTGCATCCTAGCTTTTCAACATAGAAATCCTGACTCTCATCTAAATCTTTGCAAGGAATTGCCAAATGAAAAACATTCTCAGAATCTCTCATTTATCACTCCTTCAAATAAATTAAAAGTATCAGAGCGCAGGCCAAGCCTTAAGGTTTCTAGACCAATAATATCATCGAAAGGAATATTAGCTAAATTTACATTTGCACCTAATTGTTTAATAAAATAAACTTGCATGGATTTATTAGGAGCCTCGAAGATCAGGTTTTCAAGATTAATCCCTGAATTAAAGATTTGCTGTATTAAGTCGCACCTGATGCTGCCATTGGGCAAACAAATCCCACTCCGTCCACTTTCTCTAGATTCTGTAATGACTTTCACTGCACCAGCTTCCATATCCTCCAGGATATATTCAACCCACTTTTCTGGAGGTAAATCCAGGGAGCGTTGCGCGTCTTTATAACCAACTTCACTGAAAACTTCAAACTCTTGGGAAAAGTCCGATATATACTGTGCCTTTTCTTTATTAGTTAAATAGATCGTACCATTCGATATTTCTACATATCGGCAATGGTAATTTTTTAGATAGGTATAAAACCAATCTAATTTTTTTTGCTGTAACGCTTTTTCAAAAAGAGTTCCTCCAAAATAAAACTTTATTCCTTTTGATAAAAGATACTCGATCTTACGGTCAATATCTTTTGTAATTAAAGCCGTACACCATCCAAACTTGACAATGTCAATAAAATCGCTATGACTGCCAATTACATCAAAAAAATGCTGCGTAGGTGTTCCATTATCTATTAATATTGTCAATCCATAGCTACGGGGTTTAATTTCTCTGATAGGTAGCTGCAAAAAGGTAATTGACTTCTCAAAAACTTGCATTGTTTTCTTGATAACTAGGTGAATACTTCCACTTTTATATTGGCATAGTTTTTTCATTCTTTGCTGTTGTTATTAATACATAATTAAAAGTTTTAAGATTAGTTGATAATTCAAAATGATCGACTCTTTGCAAATTAAAAGCAAAGAGCTAATTTAACGTAAAAATTACTGCTAAAAATCTAGGTTGCTAATGTGATGAGAAAGAATATTGCAATAGAAGTATCAAGATGCCTACTAAGCTGCGGCACTTGCGATCGCACTTTTTTCCCGCCTCATAGCACCTCCTTAAAAACTATATGAAAAGTCTCAAGAGGTTTAAACAAACATGATCTTAGTAAAGTCCAAGACCAGCGATACCAGCCATCGGTATAATCCAAGCTACTTCCATGCGGAAGCGAATAATTGCAATGAGTGACGCTACGAGGATAACTGCCGAGGCCCAATGGTGTGGTGCTGTGCTAGCAACCACAAAGGCAGCAGCAATAAGCATACCAACAACAGCTATTCTCACACCTTGCAGCGCAGCGTTGATAGCAGCAGACTTCTTGATTCTGTCCAGAAAATACGTGCTTACCACCATCAGTACAGCAGAAGGCAGGAACATACCTACCGTAGCGGATAGCCCACCCAACACTCCGGCAACCTTATACCCGATAAAAGCTGAAGTAATCAGGATTGGACCGGGTGTGACCTGACTGATTGCGAGACTATCAATAAACTCCTTACTAGTGACCCAACCTTGGCTATTAACTACTACATCTTGAATGATGGGGATGAATACATAGCCACCACCGAACAACGTTACGCTCATCGCGGCAAAAGTAGTAAAGAGTTTTAGGATTAGTGAGGGCTGCACAGTCAGAAACCACAGCGCGGGTAGTACTGACACTGACAACAACTTGCTCGAACCTTGAACCTTAGACGGCAACTGTACTGGAGGAGCGGGCTTTGGCGGTTGTAGGCGTGTAGTTATCGAACTGCCAAACAGTAACCATCCAGCCAAGCCAGAGGCTAGGACAATTCCGATGGTGCTATAAAAACCGCCAATTCCTAGCAGAACAGCGCAGGCGACTACACTGATGGCGAGCTGCGGCACTCCTTTGATAGTTTGATAACCCATACTCCAAGCCGCCGAGATTACAATTGCGCTCATAGCTGGGATAAAGCCCATAAACAGTTTGTTTAGGACTGGGACTTGACCCCACTGAAAGTAAGCAATACTGAGACCTAAAACTAACACCAGTGTTGGAAGCAGGACTCCAAGCCCACAGACCAGTGCGCCTTTGATGCCGCGCAAACGGTAGCCTACACCAACGACAGCATTGAAAGACATTGCTCCTGGTAGCACAGAGGCTAAGAATATGGCATCGAGCATATCTTGCTCTTCAAGCAGATTATTCTTCTTGACGTAGTTCTGAACAACCGCAATGAGCGACATAGAGCCTCCCCAGGCGGTGCTGCCGATTTTCAAAAATATCCAGAACAAACTCCTCAAGGAGGACGTAGAACTCCCCTGAGTTAATTTCATATTTTGATGCCCCTTGATTACCCTGATTAAGAATTGAAGTGCAAAAGGTAGATACTAGATAAGCTTCGTGAATTCAACCTGTAGGACAGCTTTGTGGAGAGTACAGTGGCTGCCCGTCCACTGCTTTCATGCTTGAGTCCTCTTAAATCTGGTATTACCTGCCTATCACTTGTATTACGTATTGTGAATATAACCTTAGTGAGAGAATAATTGCAACAAGGTCAGGCAAAGTTTATTAAGTTTTTAAATTTGTTGTCAAACCTTGTTTTTTCTTCTAATGAAAGCTTGTAGTTCATCAACCCTGAGCTATCTCTAAAACCCCGTTAATTCCTAGCGGGTTATCGTAGATAAAAATACTGATTTGGGTAGCTTGCATAGAATACACGTCATTTCTTGTCTATGCAACGCTAAACAAGTAGTGATTGGTGAAACGAAAAGCTACGCCGAACAAATGTAACAGAGAGGATAGCGGTTCTCCGTTGAGTACAACATACTCAACTCTCCCTGGTTCTCCTTGTCCTAAAATCAAGATGGCTGCATTCCATCTAAATGGAAATCGTTATATTTATCACTTCTACAGCACTACAAAAATATACATTCAGAGAATAAAGCGGCTGTAAAGTTATCAACTTTCCGATGACATTCATAGAGAAGAATGTTAATAATTGTAGAAGAGCTTGTGTAATACAGTAAATCAATTTCTGTATAACAAGAGGTTCAAACTAATTGTCACTTTTTAGCTTCTAGACTATGAGCCTAGGGGTGAAAGTCAGAGTGTTTACTAGCCATTCATTTAGATGCGGAAGTCATGCATCAAGACTTTCTAGTAGGCGGAATCGGGGTGTCTTAGCTTACTTCAAAAGCTTACAAATACTACTTCTCAGCGTTTTGTAGCCCCTTAGTTCGGAGACGTGTGGTGACGCCTGTTAAAGAAACTCCCCCTTTCGCCAGTCTTAACTTATTTACTACATTGAAGCAAATTCAGTTTCTCAAAACGCTGAAGCAGCTTCGGTTTAGCGGTCAACTGGTGTTGGCAGATTCAAAGGGACAACAATGGAGCATTTATCTACACCTAGGTAGCATCATATATGCTACGGGTGGAACTCACCCCGTGAGGCGCTGGCAAAGACACCTAGCAGCTTACTGTCCTCAGATGCTTGCTCGTAGTGCAGCACTGCCGAGCGATTTGGCTGGCATGAATAGTGCGGCTTTCACTATCGACTGGCAATATCAGCTATTGTGCGTATGGGTAGGGCAGCAAAAAGTAACTCGTGAACAAGCTGCTCAACTGATTCGAGCGATCGTTACTGAAGTGTTGTTTGATGTGGCGCAAGCGATGCGGGCCGTTCATCACATCAATGAAGATAACTCATTATCTTCACCACTGGTCTTGATTGACGTACAGGAAGCGATCGCAGAAGTTCAGCAGCTTTGGCAAAGTTGGCAGGATGCTAATCTTGGCAACTATTCTCCTAACAGCGCTCTCCTACTTAAGCAACCAGAAGAACTTAGCAAGCGGACATCAACACAGGTTTATCAAATCCTAAGCCAAGTTTTAAATGGGCAATATACCCTGCGTGATCTAGCCGTGCAGATGAAGCGGGATGTTGTGCAAGTAAGCCGTTCGCTCTTGCCATACGTCCACTTAGCATTGGTGGAATTCATTAGCATCCCCGATTTTCCAAATCCGGTTTCACCGTCTTTTCCTAAGACGCCTATCACGCCAGTGCAGCCTTCTGGACCGCTGATTGCCTGCGTGGATGACAGTCCTTTGGTTTGCCAAACCATGAAAGCATTGCTAACGGCAGCAGGCTATCAGTTTGTTGGTGTGGATGATGCCTTGCGAGCGTTTGCCATCCTATTAGAGCGTAAGCCGGCCGTGATTTTTTTAGATCTAGTGATGCCAAATGCCAACGGTTATGAAATCTGCGGTAAATTACGCAAGCTTTCTTATTTCCGTAATACACCAATTTTAATCTTGACCGGAAATGACGGCATTGTCGATCGCGTTCGGGCAAAGCTTGTGGGAGCGTCAGATTTCTTAAGTAAACCAGTCGATGCTGGAACCGTGCTAAGTGTGATTCGCAAGCACTTAGAACAGGGTGCGATTAGTCAATAGTTGTTGGTTATTTGTCTATTAATTACTAACCAATAACTATTAACTAACAATCTATAACCACTTTTTGTCATTTGTTAATGAGGTAAATATTGTGAGTACTGCTCTAGTTGTTGACGATTCCTTAACCGATATGCAAGTTCTCACTCGCTGTTTGCAGCAAGGAGGTCTTAATGTCTTGACTGCCAGCAGTGGAGAAGAAGCCTTAACCAAAATTAGTAACCAGAAACCTGACATCATCATTTTAGATGTTGTATTACCGGGCTGTAGCGGGTTTGAAGTCTGTCGCGAGATTAAAGATGCCGCGGCGACAAGCAACATCCCAGTCGTTATCTGCTCGACCAAAGGCGGTCAGATGGACAAATTCTGGGGCATGAAACAGGGAGCAGATGCGTATCTCGCCAAGCCTGTTGACCAAGAAGAATTTGTACGCACTGTTATAGGGCTGATCAAAAAATAAGTCTAAAACCACATTAAATTGTGTTGGACTTTCAAGCCGTAGTAGGGTGAGCAATGCCCACCCTACAGCAAAAGAGGCTAGTAAAGCGGAATTAGTTCAGCGTAAAGCCCTGAAGCCTTCGATTTCGGTTCGCCAACGAGCATAGCTTCGCTTAGAGCCTAGTTGTTTTTGGACCCCCTGACGCCTGTAAGAAAATCAATGTCCGACTCTTTATCAGTCCAAGAACCCCTACTACTACCGATAGATTCAGCTTCTCTACAAGCAAGCGAACAGTTTTTGCGATTTCGTCTTTTCCCAAATACGATCGCCCTATTGCCGGTTCCACAACTAACTGAGGTTCTGACAATTCGCAGCAGCCAGATCGTACCCATTTTTCATATGCCTGCCTGGGTCATGGGCGTCTACAACTGGCGGGGTGAAATTCTGTGGATGGTCGATTTGGGTCATTTAGTGGGACTCACGCCCTGGCATCAACAAACCAGCAGTGCCTCAGTCTTTACGGCGATTGTGTTGCAGGCTCGTTCCGGTCGGGCAACACCTACTAATGTTAAAAGCCAGATGCTAGGGCTAGTTGTAAACCGAGTAGAAGATATTGAGTGGTGCAATACCGATTTGATTCAATCGCCACCCTCATCAACTGTGACCCCTAGTTTGGTGCCGTTTTTGCGCGGATATTGGTTGAAATCCGATGATGAAATCCTGCCAGTCATTGATGGTAAAGCTATTCTTGCCGCAATGCCCAAGCCCTAACAGGATTTGTATTACAGTTCAAGCGCTTCGTTCAGAGTTCTGGATTTTTGTCTCCACTTGGTAGCCAATATCCAAAAACAATTCAACATCTAGAGCGCGGCTTCTTCCACGTAGCCTTCGCTTTTGTTTGTCTTGCTTGCACTTTGCCTAACTCACCACCGACTACCTATTTTTGATAATTGAGGTTTGTTCCATGACTCAGATTCCTCCCAAGGCTAGCTCTAACAACGATTCCCATGGTCGCGGTTCTAACTCTAAAATTATCCAAATTGAGAATCAAACTCCTGTAACCAATGATTTCTCTAATGGTGGGTTGTTTTCCTATGAAGAGCAAGAGGGAATCGAACTAACTAAACCAAAGGACAAGGAGCAAATCGTTCCGGCTCAAAAAAATGCTCTCCAACGGCATCCGTCACGTTTTTGGCGTTTATCAAGTCTACGAACCAAAGCGATCGCAGTAGCACTCGCACTCGGTACAGTTCCAGTGGTACTGGTCGGGACAATCTCTTATTTTGCGGCTAGCCAAGGACTTAAGCAGCAAATTATTCAAAACGAACAAGTTAATGCCAATGACCTGCAAGACAAGTTAAATCTCTTCATCGAAGATGCTTATACCAACACGGTATTAATGTCTAGTCTTAATTTCTTGACGGTTCCCAAGGTGCGGGACATATTCACTCGCCAAGACAAAGACGAAATTCTCAATCGCTATATCCAGACCTTCGGCTCCTTCGATAGCATCGTCGTGTACGACCCCAAGGCTAAAAAAGTCATAGCCGCTTCGGATGGGGAGTTCGATCTTGATTCAATCGTGACGACCGAATATACGGAGGCAGTGCTGAAAACGGATCGCCCATTCATTGCCGATCCGCGACCCAGCAAAGCCACTGGAACTTATAGTCTTTTTATGGCTGCCCCAGTCAAGGATAAAGCCACTGGTCAAACTATTGCCATAATCCGTACCCGCACCGCTATGGCGGCGGTTGAAAAAGTATTTGGTACCAAAGAGCGACCTCAAGAATATTATTTGCTTGAGTCTACGGGCGAAATTGCTGCAGCTTCCGAACAAAAACTCATTCAGAAAAAGCTGGAAACAGAATTTCCCCAATTCGTGCCCGGAATCAAGCAAAGAGGTGAGCAATTAGTGACGCAGATCTTTAACCGTAAAACAGACAACCGGGAGAAAATTTTCACTTATGTTGCCAATAAAAAGCTTGCTGATGCGTATAACCTCAAGTGGGGTCTGATTGTCAGCCGTCCTACAGCAATTGCGTTTGCCCCTCAAAGAGACTTGCTCTTGACCTTATTAATAGGAACAGGTGCTACAGCAGTGCTACTAGCCGTGATCGCAGTTTTCCTCGCGAACCGCGCTACACGCCCAATTCTGGATGCAGCCAAGGCGGTGGACAAAATTGGTCAGGGAGAACTGGATACTCGTGTGGAAGTCAAAGGGGAAGATGAACTTGCCGTGCTAGGAGCCAACATCAACGAGATGGCTTCTCAGCTAGAGATTTTCACAAAAGAACAAGTGTCTGTAGCCGACGAGCAACGCCGACTCAAAGAGGAACTGCAACAGCGTGCGTTGGAACTACTGATGGAAGTAGACCCGATTAGTAGAGGGGATCTGACTATCCGGGCAAAAGTGACCGCTGATGAAATCGGTACGATCGCTGACTCATACAATGCTACAGTGGCTAACTTGCGGAAAATTGTTACCAAAGTGCAACAAGCTGCTAGCCAGGTTACCGAAACCACCAGTAGTAACGAAGCCTCTGTGCAATCCCTATCCGCAGAAGCCTTGCGCCAAGCTGAGGAAATTGCGGCGGCACTTACCAAGGCTCAAGAAATGGCTCAATCGGTGCGACTGGTTGCTGCTAATGCCGAACAAGCGGAAGCGGCTGTAAAACAAGCAAATCAAACCGTGCAAGAAGGTGACGCTGCCATGAACCGCACAGTAGATGGGATTATGGCAATTCGAGAAACAGTAGCAGAAACAGCCAAAAAAGTCAAACACCTTGGTGAATCTTCGCAAAAGATTTCGACCGTTGTGAACCTGATTAGTAGCTTTGCCGCTCAAACTAACTTACTTGCTCTCAATGCCTCAATTGAGGCGGCGCGGGCTGGGGAAGAAGGTCGAGGCTTTGCAGTGGTTGCCGACGAAGTGCGCTCTCTGGCTCGACAGTCGGCAGAAGCCACTGGCGAAATCGAAAAACTAGTCGCAGCTATTCAGGCAGAAACCAATGAGGTGGTAGTAGCAATGGAAGCGGGTACTGAGCAGGTGGTGACTGGAACGAAGCTCGTAGATGAAACTCGCCAGAGTCTGAACAAAATTACGGCAGCTTCTGCTCAGATTAATACATTGGTCGAAGCGATCGCCCAAGCTACAGTTGTCCAGTCTCAAGCCTCTGAATCAGTGACTCAAACTATGACGAGTGTTGCGGCGAGCGCTGAAAAAACGTCCCAAGAAGCAACTTTTGTCTCCTCTTCCTTTGGGCAACTGTTAACGGTGGCTCAGACGCTGCAAGATGATGTCGGTCAATTCAAAGTTAGTTAGTCTCAGTAATTGTTGGTTATTAGTCATTAGTTATTTGTTTACCAATAGTCAACAACTGAATTGGTTTAAAAACTAATGACCAATGACCAATGACAAATAACTAATGACCAATGACCAATGACCAATCACCAATGACTAATGACTAACTATGGCAATCAACTCGGATATCCGCGACCATGCTTATCAGTTTTTTATTGAAGAAGCACCTGATCTGTTACAGGTAATTGAAGCGGGTTTATTGAGCCTCAGGCAGGAGAAAAACACCGCCAAAGTTCATGATTTAATGAGAGCTGCTCACTCTCTCAAAGGCGGAGCTGCTAGCGTCGAGCTAGAAGCGATCGCGACTTTGGCTCACCGCTTGGAAACTATCTTCAAAGCGCTCTACAGCGAAACTTTAGAAATTGATACTGACCTAGAAAGCCAACTTCTGCAAGCTTACGACTGCCTGCGTCTGCCTCTGATGGAGCAGATTACAACAGGTCATTTTGAGGCAGAGCCAGCCTTAGCCCTAGCTGAACCGATCTTTGCCCAGATTGAAGCACAACTAGGAGATGCTCTCACGCAGACTGATAATTACCTTCCTAGCTCAAGTGACTTGGGAATCGATATGACCAAGTCCATCTTTGAAGTAGATGTGACTCAAGGATTGGAACATCTTGCGGCTGTTGTGGCTTATCCTCAAGACTATGAGCTAGTAGGAGAATTACGGGCACAAGCTGAAGTATTTGCCGGATTTGCAGAGTTATTGAACCAGCCAGGATTAGGCGCTATTGCGGCAACTACTTTAGCCGCACTAGACGCTCACCCTAACCGTGCTTTAGAAATCGCGCAATTGGCACTGACTGATTTTCAAGCAGTCCGAGAAGCAGTCCTTTTAGGAGCGGTTGCGCTAACGCGCCCTCAAGATCTCCAACCTGCTGCGGCTTTAATCGCATTGACAAACACCACAGTTCCTAAAACATCAGACTACACCTCCACCCCACTGGTCGAATCAATTGTTGGAACTGGGTCAATTGTTGAAGATGAATACAATCTATCTTCACTAGAGGAAATATTTGGCGATACCAGCCTGACTTTCCAGATGGAGATGGAGGAACTACCTATCTCTGAAGTACTTGAGGATACGCAGACTACTGATGAAGACAGGGAGTTAGAGGAGACTTTCACGCTTCCTTCTGAATACATTGTTGCCGACATGGCTACTTTGAGACACTGGGACGTTAACGAAGCGGCTGCGAAGGAGCTAGTGGAGAGTGCCTCTGAAGACGATACCAAGACTGAGGCGTTAGACCTCTCGGTAACTAATGTGGACTGGGTAGTTGATACCACCTCTATGACAGAGGCAGTCGTCATAGAGACACCTTTATTAGAAGAAGTTTTTAGTAGTGCTGTTTTCACTTCCGAGATAGAAGCTGTGCCTCATGACCCAGCGCTACCGGCAAGCGAACTGGTAACACAAGACGCTTCTCAATCCTCAATTATAGATACACCAAAGACCTTAGAAGCAGCCGTTCAATCGATTGAGCAGATTTTTGACAGCTTGCCGCCCCTCAAAGATATCTCTGAACTGATATCTCACTCACACAACAAAAACCTTTTGTCTCTAGACACAGAAGCAAATACTGTGCCGCCGTTAACCCTTGACAGTTCACTGGTAGCAGAAGTTTCGGAACAGTCAATAATCTCCAATCAACGGTCAACCGAATCCTCAGTACTTCAGTCAGGAGAGAGGTCAGCTACTCCTGCTCTTTCGGTGCGGGTAGACTCCGAGCGACTGGGACGGATGAATAATTTGGTCGGTGAACTTTCTATTAACCGCAATGGTCTTTCTCTCCAGAATGAACAACTACAGGGTTCGGTGCGAGAACTATTGAATCGATTTGCCAAAGTTCAGACTCTAGTGGGTCAGTTGCAGAGCCTATCAAACCAGATGTTGGTTGGTAATTCCAGTTCTGGGTCAATTGCGTCAAACCCTAGTCTTTTGTCAGGGCCTAGGGGCACAGTGTTTGTAGCTGGTAAGACCCAAATTGGCGATCGCGAAACAACAGACAACAGGCAACAGACGACAAACAATTCCCATTTTGACTCTTTAGAATTAGACAGCTATGGAGTTGTACACTCCCGTCTACAAGGGCTGCTTGAAGAGATGATGCAGCTTGAAGAATCTGTGGATGATATTGTCCTCTTCGCTAAACAATCCGATCAAACCCTCGAACAACAGCGACAAATGCTGACTCAGCTGCGGGATGAGCTGATGTGGGCGCGGATGTTGCCTCTGGGTGAAATGTTCAACCGTTTCCCTCGAATGTTGCGCGATTTATCCACGACTCACCACAAACCTGTCAACTTGAAACTGAGTGGCACAAGTGTACTGGTGGATAAAGCTGTTCTGGAAAAACTTTACGATCCATTACTGCACTTGCTGCGAAACGCCTTCGATCATGGTATCGAATCTCCACAAATCAGGCGTCAGCAGGGGAAACCGGAGCAAGGTCAAATTGAAATTCGGGCTTACTACCAAGGTAATCACACCATCATTGAAGTGAAGGATGATGGTCAAGGTCTAAATTTAGAACGTATCCGGACTCTGGCGATTGAACGGGGATTGTTGTCAGCCGAGCAATCGGCGACGATTTCTAACGCTCGCTTGTATGAATTAATCTTCGAGCCAGGATTTTCTACTGCAAGCCAAGTAAGCGAACTGTCTGGACGAGGAGTGGGGCTAGATGTGGTGCGCTCCCAAATGCGATCGCTAAAAGGAACGGTCGCTGTCAGCTTTTCGCCGGGAGTAGGTACAACGTTTACTTTACGTCTACCCTTGACACTGACGATCGCTAAATTACTCGTCTGCTTTGTTGGTTCCACAGCTCTGGCACTGCCTTCTGACAGTATTGAAGAAATTATCGTTCCCAAAGCTGACCAGATTCAACAATCGGGAACTCAGCGGTTTTTGCAGTGGCGAGAGCAACCGATTCCAGCATATTCCCTTGCTGATTTCTTAGATTATGCCTGTCCGTTGCCGGAAAGCTCCCCAAGTAAAGCGTTGATATCAGTCCCATCGCCTAAGCATTGGGCACTTCCTATGCTGATACTCCAGCAAAATCAACAGTTTTTTGCCCTAGAAATTGATCGCCTCGTCACTGAGCAAGAACTAGTGATTAAACCGTTTGGGGCAGTGATTGCACCCCCTAGTTCTACCTATGGCTGCACGATTTTAGGAGATGGCAGTTTGATTCCGGTTATTGATGCAATTACTCTGCTAGAGCAGTTTCTGAGGCGAACTACAAAGGATAAAACAACGATGGAGTTTAGTCCCCAAGACGAGTTGGCAAAGAACGATTCGTTAGTTAGCCAGACTAGGGTTGCTACTAAAACAGTTAAAGCTCCTACAGTTCTAGTTGTCGATGATGCTGTTGCCATGCGCCGAACCTTGGCTCTCTTGTTAGAAAGGGCAGGCTACCGAGTTTTGCAGGCACCAGATGGACGAGAAGCGATCGAACAGTTGCAGCAAAGTGCCTCTGTGAATCTTGTGATTTGCGATATTGAAATGCCCAACATGAACGGCTTTGAGTTTCTCAGCTCTCGTCGTCAAGAGCCTCAACTTTTGGAAATTCCCGTAGTGATGCTCACGTCTCGTAGTAACGATAAGCATCGATGGTTGGCAATGCAACTGGGTGCAACCGCTTATTTCACTAAGCCCTACTTGGAACAAGAATTTTTAGCCGCGATCAAACAAATTCTTGGACAACATTTACCCGAAAACTTTCCTGTTCTCCAACCGACTCTCTAGAGTCTCTACTTTATTTGACCGTGACTTGATATGAATAATCAATCAATCAACTTGCAATCTGCTACTCCTGAGTCTTTGAAAACTCGGCAGGTCACACCCATCCTTAAACTCGTTATCTTTGGCATGGGTAATCTTCATCTCGCTTTGCCCATTAAGTCTGTTTACAAAGTAGTTAATCACACAACTGTGTACAGTAACGGACTCAAGCCTATAGGCGTCACTCATTTGGGGGAAAGTGAGGTCACTGTTGTCGATCTTCATCAGCAATTTTTTCAATCGAGCCAAAGTAACCATTCTCCCTCAGGGAATTATTTAGTAATGGTTAAAAATACGATTGGTGAACTTTATGGCATTCCGGTGGCTGACTCTCCTCTCGTAATAGAAGTGCCTTTATCAGGGATTCGTGTATTACCTGAGTCTTATCGTCGTGCTAATACACTACATCTCGCTAGTCACGTTGCGGTTATTCCCCAAGAAGGCGCACCTTTAACTGTCTTTTTGCTGGATGTAGATCGACTCCTATCCATCTTCCAAGAACTCGCAGCTGCTCAGT
>DATNQT010000598.1:0-17744 GCA_036703885.1 Candidatus Sericytochromatia bacterium | reverse complement strand
TTTTTCAGAAATTGCCTTCAGGGTTTTAGCAAGCTGTGGCTGTTTAAAGACTTCACCAGCTTTGTAAGACTCACCATTTGACTTGAGATAGGTCTGCTTGAAGCCTTGGAAGCGTTGAATATTGCGGAATTCTTTGTCCTTCTCATCAATATTCGTTTTAGTCCAATACTCCTGACTAGGAGTTACTGGAAAGCCATTTTCTCCATAGCTAACGGCGGAATCAAGCAGCTTACTCCAAGGCAGACTATTACCCATAGTTTGTTGAGCATATTTATAGGCTTCTCCCCAACCAGAAATCGCTCCAGGTACGGTATTTGCTGCTAAATATCCTCTAGAGGGAATTTTTGTATAACCTTTAGCTTGATAGAAGTCGATTGTTGCTTTTTGACCTGCTCTGCCGCTAGCATTTAAGGCTTTCAGTTCGCGAGTTTTAGCATTATAAATCAACCAAAAGTTATCTCCTCCAATACTATTCATATGGGGATAAACTACTGCCAATGTAGATGCAGCCGCGATCGCAGCATCAACGGCATTTCCATTTTGCCTGAGTATGTCTAAAGCGGCTTGAGAAGCTAAGTAGTGGGGTGTCGTTACCATCCCATTCATTGACATGGTAGTTGGTCGATTAGCAGCGATCGCTACATTAATTTTTGTCAGACTTGGTACAGCTACCCAATCAGGGGCAAAAACGGTTGAGAAACTGAATGCACCTGTCAATGCAATAACCGTCACTTTTTTCCTAGCCAGATACATCGAGAAGCCCCTTTATCGATTAACCTATCCGTATATTCCTCACATTATTAAGACACTTTGTTACAGAAATTAGTAGTGAAATTTACAACTGTAGGCGAGATGCCGTTTTTAATAGACTCATGGATAATGCCACTCGCCTTCAGAAGATTCTGGTTGATTCGCCCGTTGGAGCTGTATTACCTGCGATCGCTCTTCTCAATCTCCCCAATTGGTGGTTGGCAGGTGGTGCGGTACGAAATACGGTTTGGCGATCGCTCTTTGGCAACGACTGTCAGTTAGTCATCAATGATTTCGATATCGCCTTTTTTGATGCACTTGGCGATAGCGTTAGCGAAGCGAGGCGTTAGCCTAGCGCTGCTGCTTTCAGCAGATCGTTCCCAAGAACTCACCGCCAAGGCTATCCTCACAGCGCAGTTTCCTGACTACAAGTTTGATGTTAAAAATCAAGCGAGTTTTGCGCGTTGGCGTCCCGGTCGCAGACCTTATAGCAGCACTGAAGATGGGGTTACTGATTGGCTGCACACGGCGACGGCTGTGGGGGTTCGGTTAGATGAGCAAGGACAATGGCAGTTGTTTACTCCTTATGGTCTGGATGACTTGTTTAATGGCATCATCCGACCTACTCCAGCGCATTTGCACAACCCGGATGCGGAGAGTAAAGCGGCTTCGTTTTTACAAAAATGTCCTTGCCTGGGGCTGGCTTAGCAATATATAGCTGTCGTTAAAATAAGAAAGATTCCGAAATAGCTTTGAAGAATTTTAGGATACTAAAAACCTGGAACCCCTTTTATGAATGAAATAGAAATTAAAAAACTTATAACTATAACAGTTATTTCATCAATTCTCATATGGACTGCTTCGATAATTTTGTCTAGTATAAATATCTTGTCATTTGGGATTTTTAGAGTTTTCAGCATGACTGTAACTTTATTAACCCTATATTGGGCTTTCTATTTCAAATGGGGTTGGAAAATGCCACTTTTAAAAAAAATATTTGGCAGATCTAATCTCAACGGTACATGGATAGGTTCGTATAAATCAGAAGATAAGGATAAGACTGAATATTCTGGAAAAATCGTGCTAACAATAAGGCAGTCATTTTTATTTATTCACTTTATATCGCTCACTGATAAATTTGTTTCGTACTCCTATGGGGAATGCTTGTTTAACAATGAAAACGAAGGTATTAAACAAGTTACTTATTTTTACTCACAGAAGAGGCTAAAAGCAGATGAAGAAAATATTCCGCAAGGTGCGTCTGAATTGTCAATTCTAGGTGGAGAAGACGATAAAATATTATGTGGTGACTTTTGGACTAATAGACATACTAAAGGATTTCTGAAGCTGAAGTTTGTATCGAGAGATTGTGTTGAGTCTTATCAAGAAGCAGAAACAAAGTGGTCTAGCCAAGAGCAATGGCTAATAGATTAGAAGAGGAAAAATAATGATATACATAAATTTAGACGGAGACGATATTGGGCTAAATATAGAAAAAAGTTTTCTGGAAAACGATGAAGTCAGTCTTAAGACGATTAATGAAAATATTAAACAAATCGTAGAAATTATATCACTTTATTTAATAAAAAAAGGATTTAAAATAATATTCAGTGGAGCAGATGGCATCATAGGCAAAGGCGATAAAATCGATCTAGAAAATCTATCTAAATTTGTCAAAAACAACTGTTTGCCTTACACTTTCTCAATCGGGATCGGAGATAACTTAAAAGGTTCATTTTTAGCCCTGAGATATGCTAAATCAATAAGTAAAAATGTCCTTGTAGTATATACTACAAAAACTGATGAATTTAAGGTATTACGTTTTGAGAATGTTCTGTGATAGTTTTAGCTGTATAACCTGACCCTGCGAAGAGAAGCTTTAGAGCCGTTAAGCATTAGTGCTTGAGCGCTTCATACAATATCTACTGGGATACGTCTCAGGTCTGGGTGGAATGAGGTAGTGCGTAGCGGTGCGATCGCAGGTTTAAGTCAGATTAAGTCGTCCCCTGTAGCACTGCAAGTTATTCTGGAATACACCACTCCTGGTATCCCCCAACCTTTGCGCTTAACTGCAATTCGGGCACTAGGAACCATTTCTACAGGTCAGACACCTGACAATACAGAATGGATTGTCGAGCAATTAGAAGAACTCTCTGGGGAAACCTTCTTCCTGACGCAAGTAGCAGTAGCTTCGGCGTTGGGGCACATGGAAACACCGAAAGCGCTTGGAGTTTTGCGATCGCTTTGTGACCAAACTCCCGATGGACGAGTCCGCCGCATTGCTGAGGAAGCCATTCAGAAGGTTCAGAAAAACCTTGGATCTGACCAAGCTGTTAAACAGTTGCGCGAAGAACTCGACCAGCTGAAAAAAGAAAACCAAGAACTCAAGAGTCGCATGGAAAACTTGGAAGCTAAAACCAAGTAATAGGATGCTGTTCATTTAATTTGCATAATCTGGGCGGGCAAGATGCCCGCCCCCAATCGACGCCCCACTCAGCAATTGCGATCGCTCGAAGTAGATCCAGATTCTCTATCTTGCTTGAGGACAGAACGATGACACAAGTCAACTCATCCCACGGCATTCCCGTCAATATTCCAGCAACACTTACGCTTAGAGTTACGCACGAGCCGTTGGTTTTGGCGATCTCTAACCGAGACGTACAACTAGAACGAACGGCTAGAGGAGAATTAATCGTCATGCCCCCCAACTGGAAGCGACACAGGAAATAGAAATCTAGATAAAGTTATCTGGAGTAAGCTCTGTTAATCCCTAAAAACGTTTAAAGTGCCGAGGTTGACTGCCTTACTACTCGGCACTCAGCACTCAGCACTCACAACTTTTTTCGGGTTTAAAGTCAGAATCTAATCAATAGCGTCAGCTGCTTCATTAACGGTAGACTTGACTGCATTAGCAGCATCTCTAGCGCTTTGCTTAATTTTGTCACCTAAGCTTTCGCCCTTATCTGCCGCATCATCCAAAGCTCGTTGCGTACTTCTGATGTCACTTTTAACCTTTGATTTACTAGAATCAGCCAAATCATCAGCAGAGCGGTTTGCCTTCTTAGCGGCGTCTTTGGCAGTTTCCTTAGTATTTTGAAGGTTTTCGTTCGCACCTTTTGATACGTCTTCCTTCACGTTGCCAGTCGCTTCGCCGACATCTTCACCGATTCGCTTAACTCGTTCACCTAGGGGTGTACCGCTCCGATAATTTTCAACATATTGATCAACGCTGTCAACGCTTTTTGCATCGATGTTCTTCTGGGCATTGTCTACCAGACCTTTAGCCTTGGTGTTCGCTCCTGAAGGATTGAATCTGGGATCGACATCGCTGTAGTCATTCATCCCACCTTTATATTCATTCGTCACAGCAGTGCTAGGAACTTCTTCCCTAATTTGGTCTGCCGTCTTGCTGCTAGGAATTTGGTCTGTCGTCTTGGCGAGTACTCCATTATTACAAGCGGTGCTAACAAACACCAGGATACCAACTAGAAATGCTGTAATGATTCGCTCTATGCGAATACTTTTTAGCCAATGTAACATTTTGTTCATGAATTTTTTCCTCTGTTTCTGTTTTCAGTGAAAGCTTAAGAGACTCGTGTCTTTAAGCAACCATCAATTCTTCTAGGTTGATGAATTGAAAGTCTTATAAATAACACATCAATTTCAACCAAACCTATTAACTTAGAGTACAATCCCCAGGTTACTTAACGCAAACCAGGCTTGGGTACATTTTCGTGTCTGTCTAAAGCTTCTTTTGCATCTTGATTGATAAACTCCGAAGCCTTATCAAAAGACTTTTTAACCGTGCTTAAGCGGTTTTCAACGCGATCGCCTAAATCTTCTTGGCGTTGGATTTGCCCACCGGGTTTAGATTTTGAAAAATCTTCCTGGTTTATTTGAGGTAGTGCTTTCTCTACATCTGTTCTCTTGGCTGGTGTCTCAGCGCCTGGGTAGATTGTCCTAACTTTTTTGACTTGATCTGCACTCTTTGCTGACACCGCACCATTACAAGCTGTGCTAACAAACACTAAGATACCAGCCAAAAAAACCGTTAAGATTTGCTTCAGTCTGCTACTTTTCAACCAAGCTATTACTTTGTTCATTCAGTTTTCTCTCTAATTCGCCTTGAGTAGAAACATTAACCGATTTTTGACTTTAACCGCTAATTAAATTAGCTTGATGAATTGAAAAGTATGTATTGCTAAAACAATTCCAGCCCAATTCATCGGTTAGAGATAAAGCCGTTACTAGCTAATCCAATCCTGGTGTAGGCGCGGCTTCGTGTCTTTCTAAAGCTTCCTCTGCACCTTCGGTGATAAAACCTGAAGCTTTATCAAACGTTTCTTTCACGGTACTCAAGCGGTCTTGAATGCGATCGACAATACTGTCTTCACGCTGAATTTCACCACCGGGTTCAGGGGTTTCAAAATCTTTTAAGGTTTTTTGGGGAAGTGTTTTCTCTACTTCGCCTATAAAGGGTGACTGACCATCTGTATAAATCCTTCCATCCTCGCTGGTAGCAATTAGCTGATTTGAGATAATCTGTAAGTCAGCTCTGCTCCCGTCAGACTTAGCGGATTTGTTTACTTTTGGATCAGGGGAAATATTAAAGTTGGTGTTAGTGTCTCCACCATTTTTATAGGGGTTATTCGCCCCTCCAGCTTGAACAGGAGGATTATCAGGGCGTGCGCCTCGAACATCGCCATTGTTACAAGCTGTACTGATGAACAGTACTACTGCGGCTAAAAAAACTGTCAATATTCGGCTCAGTCGTAGCTGTTTGAAGAAATCAATTAACTTTTTCATAAAATACTCCTTTCAGCCTTAATTAAGCTGAGTGTATGTTGCTGAAAGTTTCCCGCTTCATTGCCCAAACATCAGAACGGCGGCAGCTTTAAAACGCTCCCGTTGAGAAAAAAGGGTAGAGTGCTGTAGTTAAGCTGAAGCTGCTAAGTGCAACTCTCCTACGTAGGGGCTTTTTTAGAGCGGTTATCCTTCAATCACGCTTATCGACAATAGCAATAGAAGGGCAAGCGCCACCTCTAGCAAAGGTGACATCCTGGTTACTCTGGAAAAACTACAATTCTCTAACTGTAGATGGGTGACACAGTTCGCCTCAACACCTGTTATCGTTGCGGGTTGAAAGTAAATAAACCTTAAATTGCTGTATCCATGAAGAAAATCTGGTTATCTCTTAAACCCTATTTACGCTGGGTAATTCTGGGTGGAACGCTGTTTTTTTTAGTGAAAGCCTTCAAGGACAACTGGCAAGATGTTACAGCAATTCGGATTGACGCCACTGGATGGATAACCCTCTTGATTGCTCTTTCTATCACTTTACTGGCTCATGTCTGGGCAGGCTTGGTGTGGGGTTGGATTCTACATTCTTTTAAACAGCCGATTCACTACCGATGGGTTCTCCCGGTATACCTAAAAACTAACATTGCTAAGTATATACCTGGCAACGTTTGGCACTACTACGGTCGTATTTGGGCTGTTACTAAGGCGGGGGGTTCCTTGGGGGCAGCGACCATCAGTGTTTTACTAGAACCGTTGTTGATGGCGACTGCGGCACTCCTAGTCGCCTTAATCGGTAGCACGTTCGGTTGGGTAGATACCTCAGGAAATCCCAAGAGTTGGGGAATGCAGATTCTCAGTTTGGGTATTGTTTGTCTTGCCGTTCATCCCCGCGTCTTGAACCCAGTGCTTCAGCGGTTGAGTCGGTTAAAGGGAAAAGCTTCTACAACTGAGGTTTTTCAATTGGAATCTTATCCTTTTGTACCGTTGTTGGGTGAATTAGGGTTTTTAGGATTGCGTGGTACTGGGTTTGTAGCCACTTTTATTGCCTTAACCCCTGTGAATAACAGCCAGATATTGCTGCTATTTACTGCTTTTAGTATGGCTTGGGTGCTGGGTTTGATTATCCCAACACCTGGAGGTTTAGGAGTATTTGAAACAACTGCGATCGCTTTACTTAATTCCCATTTTTCCTCTGGTGTAATTCTGAGTGTCGTTGCCTTATTTCGCGTAGTTAGTATTCTGGCGGAAGTTATCGGGGCTGGTATCGGGGCATTGTGCGATCGCGTCAGCCAAATCGGCTAGCCTTTATCGCGGGTTGCACTCCAGATCTTCAGGAACTGGGCTTTTCCTCAGAAACGTTGAGTCCATTTTTCTCCGTTTCTGAATTTGTTCCCTCGCGGAGTTGGGAAAAAACTCGATAAGTTTCTATAGCAGCTTCTGACTTACCATCCGTCTTTTTTGCATCCATTTTAATCAAATTGTATTGAACATTATCGGCATGAATTGCCAGCGTTATGTTAAAAACCTCAAAAAAATTAACAACCCACTGACATTCATCTTCTGGATAATCAACGTAATATTCAATTAATTTAGCAATACAAGTCTCCAAATGTGTGCGAGCATTTGGACAAATTAAAATTAATTTTAGCAGGACAATAACTAAAGTAATAGGATTGCCTTGAGACAGTAACAAAATAAACAAAGACGCAGGCTCATTGTGGTCTTCTGTTGTCAAATAATCAATTACCCTATTGCAAGTTCTTAACAGTAAAGCTTCTCCCACCTGTTCGTCATGATAGCTTTCATAAAGTCCTGCTAATTTCTCGGAGAGCTTTTGGTTAAAAACCTCTACAAAATCTTTGTTAGCTACTGAAAATATCAAATATTTTTGCAAGCAAAACTTAAAATGCTTGTAATTAACCTCTCTAGTTTGTTCAAGAAATATATGGGCTAAGTTTTCATAGCTAAACGTCCCCCGCTTTGCCACAATCATTTTGATAAAACGCAAAACATCATCGCCAAGCCCTGTAGGGTTTTTAGGTATTTTATCTTTCGGGACAGGGGCTTGAGAACGTGCCGTATACATTGCTAAATCAAATTTAAACTGATCTTTCAGTTTTTTTGAAAGTGTTCTCGCCGCTTCTCTCTGTTCTATAGGATTATTAATGTTAGTGTATTGGGGGACTAACAAATAGGAAGTATAACGACGGCTCCAGTGTTCTTTATCCGAGTAACCGTATTTCGCTAAAAATAACTTAAGTTCGTAATAATCCTGGCTATTAACAAATTTGTTTAACCAAGTTCTCAGGCGATTAATACCATGAGACAGACTTTTCTTAGAAATCTTATACTCAGAAAACAGTTCGACTAATTCTTTAATAGCCGTATGGTTTCTGGATGTATCCCAGTTATTGACTAAAATATAACAAGAGCGTTTGAGAGTATCTCTAAAATCCTTTTCATTATTTGAAAAAATTAGAGCGGATATTGCCTTAATAACCGCTGGATTCCCCAGTGAAGAATCATAATCAATAAATAGCTGCTTGAACTCCAGTAAGACTTTTGCCGGAGGTTGTTGTCTAACAATATCCAACAAAAACTGATAAATCATTTCCTGAGCTTGCTGACTAGAGAACCCTAGCTTGGTGGGCTTGATGCGGGGCTCAGTATGATCACTTTCTGAGAGAACATCCCTGATCATGAAAATAATTTAGGACGGATACGTCCTCACTTATGGTCTAACACTAGAAAGCTGATGACACCCTGCGTCAATGCTACTTGTCATTGTCCCGGTAGGTTTGACTACTCGAAGATTTTTTGAAGATAGCATAAACTAATCATATAAATTTTCATGAAACTATAACTTACACCAAGGAAAGCCCTTGTTCGCTTCTTGAGAGCGTTCTGTGAGAAAGTAAACCCTAGGAATTGCTTGACCGGGACTTGATGCGGTTAATTTCCTGTTGTAGTTCCTCGATTTGGCGTTGCAGTGCATCCACCTCATTGACAGACGGTTCTGGTGTAACATCAACCGATCCCTGTGCCGTTTCCCGTCTATAATTGCCTTGACGAATTTGACGATAGTCCTCTGAAGTTGCCCACTCTCGCAGGTAGCGCAAGCGTTCTACAGGGAAGGGATGAGTCAGCATCGAACCACTGGCACCGTTGTAAAGTAAAAATTTATAGATTTGATTTAAACCATCTTGGTCAAGTTCTTGATAACTTTCCGATTGGCTAATAAATTCATTGAGACTACACTCATGACCATATTGTGTACTGCCACCGGAAATTTTCATCATTGTTTGCATTACCGTATTGAGATCGTCGATAACAAGTAATGCGGCTCGATCCGATGATAGTTCGGCTTTGCGACGCCATTCATAAAAAGCATAAATTAAGCCGCTGCTGACGATATTACCTAAACCAAATGTCGCTTCACTCAATCTAGATGCCATATTCATTATCCAAATTCCCATCTGAATTAGGATAGTGTGACCGCATTTAATATGTCCTAATTCATGAGCGAGAACGGTACGGATTTCAGCTTCACTCAGTAAGTCCAACAAACCTGTATTTACGACTACATAAGGATGCTCTTGCCCTAAGGAATAACTGTTGACTTGAGGATTTTGCTCGACAAAAAGGGTAGGTTCCGGGTGTATATCTAAATCCCGAACACATTCTCGAAATAAGCCGTAAATCGTTGAATACTGACGCGGTCCCACCTGGATGCTATTGCCCATTAGATAAACTAACTGAGGGCGCTCGTAGAGAAATTCTACAAACTTACGGGCAACCAAGTCAAAGCCGGGTACACTGCGTAAGGCTTGTTCAGCTTGTTGATCGAGGGGATGTCTAAAGGCAACACTTGAAATTCCAGGGTAGGTAGGCATAAGCAAAATTTTGTGTAAGCAACCAGGAATCCGGCATTTATGAACTTTCCTTTATGATAAAGCTCATAGAAGAAATAGCGTGGCAGTCCCGTTGATCAAAAAATCGGTAGGAAGCACCACGCCAATCTAGTTAGTTACTGGTTGTTAAAACAGCCGAATAGACAGCGTTAAATGCTGAAGACCTTATTGATTAGAATTAGTTCAAGATGGAATATAAGCGGCTGACTTAGCCCACCAAAAAGCGATCAACCGAAGGCGGCGCTGTGCCTTAAGAGCGCCCCGCAGCGCTTTCGCGATCGCTTTTCTAGTGCAGCGACGTTCGGCGAGCAGTTCGACAAGCTCACTGTCCGCGCTCAGTCGAGCCGTGGCGGAAATAACTATCCAGTTGAAAAAGGTTAAAAATCTTACTGCACAAGCAATATTCCTTCTGCCCTGGAGCCTCCTGCCTTCTGCCTTCTTGCGCTAATTACTCAGGGGTAGCAGCTTCCTGAAAATTCCCCAGGTTGAAGAGGAAGGGCACACTACTATTTGAGTCACCACTCATCACCAGAACCTTTGGCATCTGGGAACCCCCTTGCCTCCAAGCTTCGATCGCTTCTTTCTGAAGAACAAGCTGTCCTCCTTGCGCTCTCAGGGTTTCAGCTAGGAGTCTTTGAGCCTCTGCCCTACCCTTAGCGCGATTGATATCTGATTGCGCTTCTTGTTCCGCTTCCTGCGCTACATAAACCGCTCTTTGCGCCCGTTGTTCAGCAATTTGTTTATCCTCAACTGCTTTAGAAAATTCTGGAGAAAACGCCAGATCAACGACGCTGGTATCCAGCACGATAATTCCGTACTTGTTTAAGCGCTCACCTAAAGCCGTATCAAAATCTTGCTTGAGTTCGCTCCTTTTAGTAATCGCTTCTTCAACAGTTCTCCGCGCTGCCGCAATTTTGAAGGATTCCTGTGTCTGAGGCGCAATAATTTTCGAGACGATATTCTGCAACGTTCCTTGTTTCCTTCTGATCTCAACCACCTCAGTTGGATCGAGGCGGAAATTTATCGCAAAGCTAGCAGATAAATCCTGAAGATCTTTAGTAGAACTCTGGGCTGGGACTTCAAATTTCTGCACCGTCACATCATATATGTCTACCGTCGAAATTAATGGTGGTTTGAGGTGAATACCTTCGAGTAAAGCTCCGTCTCTAGCTTTACCCAAGATGCTGATCACTCCTGCCTGACCTGGGTTAATGATCACAAACGAACTAAAGCTGAGGAGAAGGAGTGCTGCTGCTAAAATCCCCCCGACTAATGCTTGCCAATTTGCTGAATTCTGGTACTTCAAGTCTTATTCTCCTTGTACAAAGCCACTGGGGACTAGTTCCAGCCTAGCAATATTCAGAGCAGCTACTGGATTTCATGCTAAACCAGCTAGCTACTAGGAACCGCTCAATCCATTTCCTGATAACCTTCTAGAGCAGCCAGCAAAACATTAACGAGGGGATGGTTAACTAACTCTTTGAGAGCTTCAGTGCTGACTCCTTTCATCGCGCCTACCACCCATGCTTTTAAAGTGGGATTACTCTCAATGCGCTTGATCACCTCTACTACCATCATCTGTTTTTCTAACGGAGTACTGGTGGGATAGGTCTGTTCTAGTTGTTGTAGTAACTTCTGAATCTTTGCTGCCGTATCAACAAGGCTTTGCTTTTGCTCCAGTGTATAGTCTTGTAGGAGCGCTCTCGGCTGACTGCCATCACCATCCCTATTGACAAGGCTATCGTTTTGAGGACTAGGCAGATCGCGATCGACAGCTTCTGACACAGATTCACATTCAGCTAAAACACTAGCTTCCAATGCGATCGCCCTGCCAGCCATCACCTTAAGAATCTCTGTGAGATCTGCACTCTGCTGGCGATAAGTAGCTATCTGCTCATAGGCTGCTTGTAGCTGATAGCGGTATTTTCTATCTATAGCTTTGAGTTGATGGTCATACTCTCGCTTGAGGTAGTCCTCAATTTCTGCTCTATGGGTATTAAAGGGCACGTTGATCCGAATCACGAAAGCATCATTGTTCTTATTCTCAATCGCTTGTATAGATAGATCCGACCTGCCACCCTCAACTTGTAGCTTTTGAAAAGCATTAAAGAATGCCTGCCAGTCAAAACCATAGTAAAAAACTAGGTCAACGGTTTCTAAAGGCTTTTGAAATAACCGAGTGAACTCTCCTAATGTGAACTTTCCCTCACGAGGACGGCGTTCCTTTTGCTCTCCTCGGAGATAGACGTATTCACAAATCACCTCATCAAGTTTGGTTCCATAGTTAGTATGCCAATCTTCCAAACAGGTGCCAGTGAATACAGCTTTTTTGAAGTTGGTATCCAGGGCTTTAGTTCTTTGTAAGTAGGCTCTGCTAAGGTTTGCCCTAGTGAGGTTGGCTCTGTTAAGGTTTGCCCCCTTGAGATTTGCCCCCTTGAGGTAAGCTCCAGTAAGATTTGCATCAGACAGTTTTGCCCCACTGAGGTTTGTGCCACTGAGTTTTGCCCCAATCAGTTTTGCCCCACTGAGATCTGTGCCACTCAGGTTTGCCTTGCTCAGGTCTGTCCCATTTAGTTTTGCCCCAATCAGATTTGCCCCAATCAGATTTGCCCCAATTAAATCTGCACTAATCAGGTCTGTCTCACTCAGATTTGCCCCAATCAGGTCTGCCCCACTCAGATAAGCTTCTTTAAGGTTTGCCTCGCTGAGGTTTGCCCCAATCAGGTCTGCCCTGTGGAGGTCTGCTCTGCTGAGGTTTGCCCTGCTGAGGTCTACACCACTGAGTTTTGCCCCGCTGATGGTTATCCCTTTACCCATCGCAAAGCTGAGATCTGGTCTTATGTCTGGGTTATTTGCTTTCCATTCATTCCAAGCATCTACCCCTTGCTTGAGCAAAGCGAGATGTTCCTCATTTGCCATCTAGCGCAAGCCCGTCAGCTTAGTTATTTATTGCAGCCTAACCTAGTGTTCTAGCGACTACAAAAGACGCGATCGCATTTGACAACTCAAGTGTTAGACTTCCTTCTCCTATTCTAGGCGGCATAAAAGACATCCGCAGATAGCTTTATATAATCCCCATCAGCTTAGAGAGGAAAACTATCAAAGGTTTGAATTCACCCACAGAAGCTGTATCACGAAGCACGAAAACCTTTAAACGGAAGTAGCAACAACTCTGTTAATTTAAGGGGTTTGGGCGCTTCAATTAAACCCAAATCGATCTTCTGAGTATCGCGAACATAGCAAAAAGTCCCAAACACTCTATCCCAGAGCGTCAGCACACTTCCATAATTGGTGTCCGTCTCTTTCACAATTTGAGAGTGATGGACGCGGTGATGATTGGGTGTAACGATAATATACCTTAGCAGCCTATCAACCTTTGGGTTAAGCCCCCAGTTGCTGTGTTGAAAAGCTTGAACAAAGGCGAACAATATCTTATAAATTAAAAAAGGAATGAGACCAATACCAAATAGCCAAATTAAAAACACAATAAACAAATTTGAGGCAAATACTTCAATAAAGTGGAACCGATAAGCCGTTGAAATGTTCATCGCTAGATCGCAATGATGCACGCGATGAAATTTCCACCCTATCGGCCACATATGCATCAATATGTGCCAACCATACGCAGTAATATCCAGTATCAAAAATGAAAATACTCCAGCCGCTACTGGAGAAAAAACATAAGGCAATAATCCCGGTCTATCCGTGGTTGTAAAAGCCCATGTGTATAGCGCCGCAAGTGCTACACGAATGATGAGGGCATTCATGATTCCTAAGGCAAAATTTGTAGTAATTCTGCTAGTCCATCTCTGTTTAAATGTAAAAAATGGGAATAAAACTTCTAAGATTCCAAAGATGATCAGACTGCCAAAAATTATAGGAATATCTATCTGTCTTAGAACTGTAGAAATATCCGATTGCATTTTTACTCCTTAATCCATGATTGATCAAGAGGTTGAGATGGCAGCAGTACTGAGTATCTAACAACTCTTGGTAGGGTCTAATATTTCCATACTAAATAGACCTGAAAAAAAAATAATGACTTTAGAAAATCTTCTTGAAAGCTTTAAAAATCAAGGAGTTTCTTGGCTTTTCTAATAAAGGAGTGTATCTGTACCGCAAAATCTAACAATCGGCTCTTGCCCTCCTAACTGACCCAAGTAGCCTATGAGATCTACACAGAAGCCTTAATGTGAGAAGATGCTAAGTAGCAACGGCTAGGAGTCTTTCACTCTTGGGAAAAAGCTTAAGGGGAAGCAGCCTGGGTTGGATAGTTGGAAGCGATCGCTCACCTATAAAGTTTTTTCCTCCAATAAACCTTACCAAAGATAGAGGAACTCCTATAGATACCCTCTTAATTTTTACGTTAATTCCAGAAAATGTAAAGTAATTTAATCTTGACCCCGCTAGGTCTGGTAAGTTTGTTAGTTAATTGATATTGAATGCCTCATGGCGTCCCTGACTTCATTCCTGAACAGTTCAAGGCGTCAGAGGAAATTTGGTGGGTAAAACATTATGTCGCTAGTTGTCCAGAAATACGGTGGTACTTCCGTTGGGTCAGTTGAACGCATTCAAGCCGTTGCCCAGCGCGTCACGAAAACAGCTCAAATGGGGAATTCCCTAGTTGTCGTCGTTTCCGCAATGGGTAAAACTACCGACAGTTTGGTTAAACTAGCCAACGCCATTTCCACTAATCCCAGTCGTCGGGAAATGGATATGTTGCTCTCCACGGGTGAACAAGTCTCAATTGCTCTACTGTCTATGGCATTGCAGGAACTGGGACAACCCGCCATCTCCCTAACGGGTACTCAAGTGGGAATTGTTACAGAAGCCCATCACAGCCGCGCCCGAATTCTCAATATCCAAACCGAGCGAATCGAGCGACATTTGCATGAGGGCAAAGTCGTTGTCGTAGCCGGATTTCAAGGCATTAGTAGTACCGATGAATTAGAAATTACCACACTGGGTCGCGGCGGCTCGGATACGTCAGCCGTGGCGCTGGCAGCGTCATTAGGAGCAGAGCGGTGTGAGATTTATACCGATGTACCGGGGATTTTGACCGCCGATCCCCGCCTCGTACCAGATGCCCAGTTGATGGACGAGATTACGTCTGATGAAATGCTGGAATTAGCCAGCTTGGGCGCAAAAGTACTGCATCCCCGCGCTGTAGAAATTGCTCGGAATTACGGCGTTCCTTTAGTGGTGCTATCGAGTTGGACGGACGATCCCGGTACGCGGGTAATTTCCCCAACACCTCAGCCTCGTTCCTTGGAAGGTTTGGAGATTGCTAGATCTGTTGATGCGGTGGAATTTGATACGGATCAGGCGAAAGTAGCACTCTTGCGTGTACCTGATCGCCCCGGTGTAGCTGCACGATTATTTGGTGAAATTGCGCGTCAAGACTTGGATGTAGATTTAATTATCCAGTCGATTCACGAGAGCAATACTAACGATATTGCTTTTACGGTCGTTAAAGGCATTCTTAATCGAGCAGAAGCTGTAGCAGAAGCGATCGCACCCGCCCTCCGCACTCAGCCAACTACCAATCCTCAAGAAGCTGAGGTAATGATCGAACGAGAAATCGCGAAAGTCTGTATTGCGGGTGCAGGGATGATCGGACGCCCTGGCATTGCCGCGCAGATGTTCAAAACCTTAGCGAGTGCGGGTGTCAACCTTCAGATGATTTCAACCTCAGAGGTAAAAGTCAGCTGCGTAATCGATGCCCAAGATTGTGACAAAGCGATCGCCGCTCTCTGCCTAACCTTCAACATCAACAGTTCCCCCTTCCAAGCGACAAGAATTACAGATCAATCAATCTCCACTGCCCAATCCCCAATTCCCAATTCCCAATCCCCTGTAAGAGGTGTCGCCCTCGACCTCAACCAAGCCCGTCTAGCCATTCGCCATGTTCGCGATCGCCCAGGTATGGCAGCTCACTTATTCGGACTTCTGGCCGAGCAAAATATCAGCGTTGATATGATTATCCAGTCCCAACGCTGTCGAGTGATTGATGGCATTCCCACCCGCGATATTGCCTTCACAGTGTCGCAAGCAGACGCCGAAACTGCCCGGACAGCTCTCCAACAAGCCTCCTCAGTGCTAGGCTGGCATGAAATTCTTCTCGATCCAGATATTGCCAAAGTCAGTATTGTTGGTGCTGGAATGATTGGACAGCCTGGTGTTGCAGCTCGAATGTTTGAAGCGTTAGCTCAACACCAAATTAACATTCAAATGATTACAACCTCGGAAATTAAAATTAGTTGTGTCGTTGCTCAAGAGCATGGTGTTATCGCCCTGCAAGCGATTCACAACGCTTTTGGTCTGGCGGGAAGCAAAAAAATCCAAGTTCCTGCTTAATTTATTAGGTGTTAGGTTTTAGGGAGAAATCTTATCCTTCAAACCTAATACCTAAAAAGCTGTTTGAAATGATAGCGATCGCCTTCCCTGGACAAGGAAGACAAGGAGGAGATTTTAATAGACAGTTATTTCTGCCGGACTGCCCTAGTAAATTTCTGCCTCAAGGTGACTAAAAGGCACAAAACATTCTTGAGGCAAAAGAATAACTTTGCTCCGAAAAATTAGCTTTCCTCGATAGGTATATCGATCAATTGCCACACCATAAGGACGTTGAGTGAAGTCTGGATGAACCTCATAGTAAGTGTGGTAGATGTGCCGAGCTGCCCTCAATACAGCGGGGTCGAGCAACATCGGTATATCCATTTGCTCTGTGTAGCTTTCTTGCCATTGCTGTGATGTATACACCACCCGCCTACCACCTCACCTCTATTGTTTATGCTCGACTTTAATCTACCAGCGCCATTACTGCAAGAGGTCTAAGGGCGTTAAAAGGTTTGCGCCCCTAATGACGATTAAGAAGAAGTAAGTACCTTAATCAGAGCATCTCCCATTGCACGGCAGCCTAAACGATTCATTCCTTCCGACATGATATCGCCAGTGCGATCGCCTTTATCCAAAATCTTTAGCACTGCCTGCTCAATGCGGTCAGCGGCTGTAGTACAGTTCAAGCCATAGCGTAGCATCATTGCGGCACTTAGCACTTGAGCCAATGGGTTAGCTTTATCTTGTCCCGCAATGTCAGGAGCAGAACCGTGGACGGGTTCAAAGACACCTGGCCCACTTGCGCCTAAACTGGCAGAAGGTAACATTCCAATACTGCCAGTGAGCATTGCGGCAGCATCTGAGAGAATATCTCCAAATAGATTACCCGTGACAATCGTATCAAACTGTTTAGGTGCCCTCAGCAGTTGCATGGCAGCATTATCAACATACAGGTGAGATAGCTCAACATCCGGATACTCATCAGCCAGTTGAGTGATGCGATCGCGCCACAACTGAGAAACCTCCAACACATTCGACTTATCCACCGAACAGAGTTTTTTCCCACGTTTTCGAGCCGTCTCAAAAGCCACCCGTCCAATTCGATCAATTTCAGCTTCTGTATAAGCCATTGTATTGACGCCCCGCTTTTCCCCCGTTTCCGTGGTAAAAATGCCCCTAGGCTGACCAAAATAAAGACCACCCGTGAGTTCTCGTACCACCATAATATCGACCCCCTCAACCACTTCTCGCTTCAAGGTCGAGGCATCGATCAGTTGGGGTAATATAGTCGCGGGTCGCAAATTGGCAAATAGACTTAAGCCTGCTCTCAATCCCAAGAGTCCAGTCTCTGGACGTAAATGGCGAGGCAGTGTATCCCACTTGTAGCCACCAATCGCAGCTAGTAATACCGCATCACTATTGCGGCACATTTCCAGGGTGTCAGCTGGTAGGGGTTCACCCGTTGCGTCAATCGCTGCACCACCTATTAGAGCTTCTTGAAACTCAAACCGTAAGTCCAGCGGCTCACCTACGACTTTTAAAACATCTACCGCTACTGCCATGATTTCGGGGCCAATGCCATCGCCGGGGAGTAGGGTAATGCGGTAAGACTGGGTCATTTTAGGTTTTGGCTAGGTTAAGTAGTTTAAACGGTGGAGGAAATTTTTGCCGATTAAATATCATACCTAGCAAATGTACAGATTGTGGCTTAAGTTGATTGCAAGTCTTTACAACAATGAGCTGAGTCTGTTTGGCTGACTTTTGCAAGAACTATATCTTCAGAGCCGTCCTTCTGGTTGGTGTGCTGTGAGGACTCCATAGACATGATACGGCTATGCAAGGAAGCGAGCACCCGACCCTGTTGATCTACTAATTGTGGAATAATACTAAATCTACCTAGCACGTTCTCCACTTTAGCTATACGGCTTTCTAGTGTCGATACAC
>DATNQT010000597.1:0-2792 GCA_036703885.1 Candidatus Sericytochromatia bacterium | reverse complement strand
AGTTCCCCCCTGATAAATTTTGAAATCCGTTGAACTTTGCTCGATTTTGGTTTCAGGTAAAATGTCTAGCTGGAGTAATTCCTTGGCTTTCTGATTGGCATAAGTTATTTTTCCCGCATTATCGTGAACTGTAACACCAATGGGCATTGCTTCTAAAATCTGAGTCAGGCGACGTTCATTTTCCCGCAGTTGAGCATTCTGTTCTTCGAGTTTTTTGATTCCCCAATACTTGCTGAGAGCTTCTTTAACCGTCAGATGGAAATCCGTAGCATCCCAGGGTTTGGCAATATAACGGTAGAGATTAGCTGAATTCACAGCATTGCCCACTGCATCTGCTGCGGCTTGACCGGTGAGCATAATCTTCAATACATTGGGATATTGGGCATGAATCTGACAGAGGAGTTCGTCGCCTTTCATTCCCGGCATCAGATAGTCAGAAACAACTGCAGCAGTTTCGATACCTTCTGCTTGCAGTTCTGTGATAAGTTCTAGGGCTTCTTCACCGCTTTGGGCCGCTTCAATCTGGTAATCTTGACCGAAGTTTCTTTGTAATTCCTCAGCAAGACCTTCCAACACCATTGGTTCGTCATCTACCACAAGAATTGCTAGTTCGTTCATCTTATTTTCAGGGCTGTTGTGATGGTTTCGAGCAACTCTTCTTGCCGCCACGGTTTATGAATGCAGCAGTACAGATTAGCTTCCCGCTTGGCTCGTTCAATAGCTTCCTCATCGGCTTGTCCGGTTAACATAATCTTTGTAAGATCGCCGAATTGCTGGTGGACTTGAACTAAAAACTCGTCTCCCCGCATTCCGGGCATCAACCAATCAGAGACAATTACAATAATCTTGACTCCCCCGTCAGTTAGCTCTTCAATAATTTCTAGAGCTTCCTCACCACTTTCGGCAGCTTCATACAAAAATTGCTCGCCAAAGTGACGGCTAATTTGCTCTTGAAGAGCTTCTAGGATAACTATTTCATCATCTACACAGACAATTGCTACTTCACTCATATTTTTATGGTTATCGAATTGAGCTCGTGTCCGGTCATCTAACCATTATATGTTTGTAGTAAGGACTTCAGTCCTTTGTTACGGATTTGAGCAAAATGCGGACGCGCATTCCTCACTACAAACCTCTTTTGTTACGGTCACTCGACCGGATATGATATGAAATGCCCGTCAAAGACGAGCTTAAAAAAATCATTGATTTTGTCATCTATATTACCCCATAGGCAGCGTCACCGTGAAGGTAGTTTTGCCACAGACAGATGCAAAGGTAATTGTTCCCTGATGTTTTTCCACGATCTTTCTGACAATATCCAGCCCTAAACCGCTCCCTTCTCCTGCTGGTTTGGTAGTGAAGAAAGGTTGAAAAATTCGCTCTTGAATATCTGGAGAAATCCCACAACCCGAGTCTGTGAGTTCTACTACAATATTTTGCTCTTTCTGATGCACGCCGATTTCCAGCGTTCCTTGGCCATCCATAGCTTGAACTGAATTGTGAATTAAGTTTGTCCACACTTGCACGAGTTCGTCGGGATAGCAAGGAATCTCTGGAACGGGTTGATAGTGACGAGTGACCTCGACACCTTTCTTTAGATAATTGTGATACAACTCGAGCACGGTTTCAATGTTGTCAGTAATCTGGACCGATCGTTTTTCCCCAGTGTGGTCGTAACGAGCGTAGCTCTTGAGGGCGAAGACTATTTTTGAAGCTCGTTCGACGGCGTTGTTAATGTTTTGGCTGTTGGCTTGCACGCGGGCGATATCGTAGGCAATTTGTACGATTTGGTCGGCTTGGGGCGTTTGCAGCAAAGACAGTTGAGAGTCAAAACTTTGATGTATTCCTCCTTCTGTTAGCAGGTGAGCCAGTTGTTTGGCATTGGCAATGTGATGAGATTCAAGCTGTTGAGTCAGCGTGCGTTTAATTTGGCGTTTTTCGCGGGTACTGAGGCTGGATTGAGTGCTCAGAGCTTGTTTGAGGACGCTGAAAAAGTCGGCTTGCTGTTGCTCGGTGAGTTGGGGCAACAGTTGGGGCAGTTGAAACAACGAGGCTTCTAAGGCTTTATCGGTGTTGCCGATCGCGGCGCGAATTGCTCCCAAAGGCGTGTTAATTTCATGGGCTACCCCGGCAACCAGTTGTCCGAGGGCGGCCATTTTTTCCGATTGAATTAGCTCATTTTGAGTGGCTTGGAGAGTGTCGAGGGTGTTTTTCAATTCCCGAGTCCGATCGGCTACTTGAGTTTCTAAAGTTCTATTGTAGTCTTCGAGAATTTTCTGAGCCTGTTTGCGATCGCTGATATCGAAGAAAGCGGCGATCGCATATGCAATCTTGCCTGTATCATCAAAAATTGGCGTGGTGGAAACTTCTAAGGGAAGTATCTTATCTGGTTGGTGAACTTCTAAATCGTCAGCTTTGGCAGTTTCACCAGCTAGGGAACGCACGATCGGCAGTTGGTCAGTGGGGTACAAATCCTGGGTGCCGGCACGATAAATTTGATATGCTTTGGCTATTTGCTCGGTTTTCGATTCTGGTGCTATGTTGAGGCCGAGTAACTGTTGTGCTGTCTGGTTGGCATAATGGAGTTGTCCTGTTGGTGAGTGGATAGCGACACCCACAGGCATTGCTTCTAGGAATTGAGTCAACCGTCCTTCGCTTTCTTTAACTTCGGCGTAGAGTTTGGCATTGGCGATCGCGATCGCGGCTTGTCCAGATAATAGTTGGATAATTTCCAATCTGTCGGGGGTAAAGGCTCCTGTGGTTAAATTATTTTCCAGATAGACAATGCCGCC
>DATNQT010000596.1:0-7868 GCA_036703885.1 Candidatus Sericytochromatia bacterium | reverse complement strand
ACGCCGTCAAAATAGTACACTATGACCCGAAAAAATTTGATTTTGGCAAGCGCAAAGCCTTCCCTTTAAGAGTTCAGCACTTCTTTGCTTCAGTTAATAAAGCGAAGACTGAACTAAATTGGCAACCAGAATATGACCTACTTAGTGGACTTAAAGATTCCTTCCAGAACGATTATCAGGCATCTGGGCGTCATGAAACTGAGGTTGATTTCTCTATGGATGACGAAATTTTATAGCCGTAGTCACATAGGTTAGGGAGGGTGCTAATCGCTCAAAGCTCGGAAGCAACTGGATTTATACTCAGCACTCAGCACTTTGCTATAAAAGCAGTCTAGTGGTGGAACCGATTTAAAGGCATACGTTTTAACTTATGACAGAACAACCTACTCTTCTGACAGAGCGGTTGCTACTACGTCCGTTTACTCTAGGTGATGTGTTCTCTGTACAGCGTCTTGCGGGGATGCGGGAGATTGCTGACACTACTATCTCGATTCCTCACCCCTATGAGTCTGTTTATGCTGAACAATGGATAGCAGGACACGAGAGTGCCTTTGCACAGGGAACAGCCATTCACTTTGCCATTGAGACAAAGGATGTACACCAATTAATCGGGGCGATGGAATTGCGAGATATTGACAGAGAACATTCGCAGGCTGAACTAAGTTATTGGATTGGGGTAGAGTGGTGGGCTAAGGGTTTCGCTAGTGAGGCGGCGGAATGTTTGGTTGGCTACGGTTTCGAGCAGCTCCATCTGAACCGGCTCTATGCTTACCATATGGTAAAAAACCCTGCCTCTGGGAGAGTGTTACAGAAGATTGGGATGAGGCAGGAGGGGCTGATGCGCCAGCGTGTACGAAAGTGGGGGATATTTGAGGACGTAGTGCTATATGCAATGCTTCGTGAGGAGTGGTTAGCTTCCTGAGCAATAGCAAAGCTGAGTAGGGTGGACAACGACCATCCTACTTAATACAGATTATTTCCCTAAGCCTTATGAATTAAACACGGTCATCCAGACGACGATTGACAACTGGCTTCCCATTCACGTCCACGTCTAACTCTTCACGACGCAGTATTTCTGTAGCATCAACCGTATCTCGCTGAACTTCTTTCCTGACGGTGACTTCCTCACGCACAAACGCTTGCTTTCCGATTTCAGCGGTTTCTTCGTAGACTCTCATATGAGCTACTTCGCCTTCCCGGAAATCAACATCCCTAGGGGTAACTGCCGTTCCAGCATTTGCAGGAGTTCTGCGTTCAATGACAACTCGCTCCTTCTCGACCGGAACTGAAACTCGTGCTGTTTCTGTTTCAACTCGCTTGCCAATGGCTACTTCGCCAGTCTGACGCCGGCTTTTATTGGCAATAAGCCGTTCTTCGTACAGTCTGAGCTTTTGATGATCTTGCTCATTCATTTGGTACAGAGAAGGTTCTTGCTCATAGGTGTAGGACTTGTGGTCATGGGGAACGTGATGAGCCTTTTTAGATGCCGTGGTTCTTACAACCCTTGGTGCTTCGACTGGTACTGATGATTCTATAGTTGGAGCGCGATAAACGTGCCGTACTCGCTCTTCGTAATCATAATCAACAGTCATGCTCTCATCGTATTCAGGTAATTTTTCCGCTTGCTCTTTGCTTGCCAGTCCTACAGCATAGATGCGTCGCGCTTGAGGATCGACATTGCAACGACCAACTGGAAGCAAGACCTTCTTACCAAACACCCAGAAGCCTGTATCGATGACAAAATAACGGAAACGCCCTGCATCATCTACTAGCACGTCGTGAATAGTGCCAATCTTCTCAGCGGTTTTTCCAGCATAGACATCGAGTCCTTTGACATCTTCACCATCAAAAGCGTCTTGGCGGTAGTTTGGATTAAAATCCTCAATTTTGAAAAGAGGCATGGTCTTGTCTCCATCGTTTATGTCCCAGTACGGACATAGTAAGAATTTAGTGACGATGATTCCTCTGGCTAACGATTGAGAAATAGCGATTAGCTGTCAGCCGTTTGACTACTGCTTGTCACGGACGAGCGATCGCTTTTTTGTGGCCACAGATATATTGCACCAGAAATCCAGGTCAGGACTACAGAGAGCCAGAAAGCAACTATAGAGGGGATTTCCCAGGTATCAGGCGTTGGTGCAATCAAAAGTGCGATCGCCATAATCTGACTCACGGTTTTGAGCTTGCCCCAAATATTGGCTCCACTAATACTCGTACTGCCAGTTAAGTTCGGGTTAACGCGCCAACCTGCTATAGCTAACTCCCGTGCCAAAATCAAAAAGACTCCCCAAGCCGGAACCTGACCCAGCTGAATCAACGCCAACAGAGGAGCCAATACCAAAAATTTATCAACTAACGGGTCGAGAAACTTGCCTAAGTCTGTAACTTGGTTAAGTTTACGAGCCAAATAGCCATCTAACCAATCCGTCCCTGCTGCAACCAAAAATATTGCCAAACAAATCCAGCGCCTCTGGTCAGTCGGGTTATTTAGACCGTATAAGAGAAATGGCAATGCTAGTAAACGCGAAAAGGTAATCCAGTTAGGTAGAGTCATAAAAAAGCTATGAGTTAAGCTGCTAATGTTTTAACTCATAGCTCACAACTAGCTACCTCGCCATACGAAAGGTCTTGCCCTTCAAGCCGCAGCGAACTTGACTATAGAATATAGAACCTGGATTATCGAGTTGGATGGCGATCGCGATCGGAATTGCAATAATTGCAGTAATCGTCAAACCAAGCAATGCTCCGAGAATATCGATGAGACGCTTGAGCTTGCAGTTGGCGGAATAATGAACCTGTTGCTGGGGTGTATCTGCCTGGGTCAAGCTACTGGGAGCCGCTAAATCAACCCAAGGGTAAGCCGTGAACTTTAATCTGGTAGACACAGTTGGCAGCTAATTCTTTAATCGTTGTTCCACATATCCGTCAATATGCTGCCAATATTATTGAGATTTCTTAAGATATGGCTAGTAGAGGGCTTACTTATTTACGGTATCTTCATAATTTACTCCTTATTTTAAAATAATTGTAAACTTTATTAAATAGTCTTGACTATAAACCTGACCGTGATGTAGGGCGCTGTTTAGTCCCACCAAAGTCAAGGGCAAGGAGAAGTGAGTTCAATTTCGGATTTTAGATTTTGGACTGTACTAAAAAACAAGGAAATTCTTGCCTTTGGAAATGAAATTAACTCTGTAGTAAATCAGCTTCCGAATAGACTTCCATTATTCTCGTGTAATTAGTTTCTCTGGTGAAGAGGCAGAAGCGATCGCATAATCTTTCGGTATAACATCGGATTAGTGCTTTCATCTACCAAGCTAAATTAAGGCGTTAAAGCACCAGAACATCAGAAAGAACAAATCACTAATTAGAACATGAGCAAAACAGCGGAAGCCTTGGGTGCAATTGATGAGAAGTTATCGAAGCGTCATATCGATCTCGATCCGGGTGGATATTTCATTATCTACCTGGAGCGAGAGGCAGGGCTAATTTGTGCCAAGCATTTTACCAATGTAATTGATGATCGCGGTTTGGCTATTGACCCGGAAACTGGCAAAGTTATCCCAGCAAAGGGCAAGGTAGAACGGACTCAAAGCACGCTGTTCACAGGTAGAACGGCGAAGGAACTTTGTGTTGCTATCTTTGAGCAAACTCAACAGTGTCCTGTCACTAGGTTCGACCATGCCGCCTATTTGGGTCGGGAGTTGGTTCGAGCGGAGAGTGCGCTTATTAGTGGGCAGGAGTATGTTCAGGATTAGCAATTTCAGGGCGACACTCTCCAATAATTTCCTGTAGGGGCGAGTCGCTTTTTAAATACAGCAAAGCAACCGAGCAATATTCTTGACTCGCCCTTCTCCCCTTTATCTAATAATGCTTTAACCTGAGAAGCCTTGATAGAAGAAGTAGGTAGCCATCGGAACAACCGTAGCAATAATCAAGATAGCAACAACCCAAACTGTAGAATTCTTGGTATCGGTTTCTTCTGCTTTCTTAAAAGTGCCTGCAACTTGAACGTTTTCTTCTACGACGGGTGGACCGGGATCGGGTTGACCGGAAAGCACGGCGACTAAGCGTGTGCTTGCATCCAATAATCCCTGATTGTATTTGTTGCCATCGCGGATTGGAACAATTACAGTTTCAGACGCTACGCTTTTAGCGATATCGTCGGGCAGGATTGACTTTACGGCTTCACCGGTGCGAATAGCGGTGGTGTTGGTAAGGGTATCAATGACCAACAATGTTTGATTAGCTTGAGCTTTTGGTGTCGGGAACCATTTTTCAAATAGCGCGTTCGTGAAGCTTTCTGCTGTCTCACCGTAATCTAAGCGATGGATGGTCACCATCCTGACTTCTTTACCCGTTTTTGTAGCTAGACTATCCAGGGTATTGCTCAACTTGCCTTCATTGAGGCGGCTGAGAACTTCTGCTTTATCAATAACCCAAGTCGGTTCACCTGCTCTGACATTAGGCATTTGATAAACGCCGATCGCATTTGCGGGTGCTGCAACTAACCCGCTTGCGAAAATGATTAATAACAGCTGTAAAATCAGACGTTGCAGGTATTTTCGAGCTTTGTATAGTTCGTTGAGGAGCTGTTGCATTGAATTAATCTCAAGATTGCCTTTTCTAATAAATACTATACAAAGCGCAACACGAGTCATCTCTAAAAATTGAAGAGCGTGCTACGGTTGATGGGTAGCCGACCGCTTGCTCACGGGGAGTGGCAGCAATGAGTTCAGCAGAAATTTATCGGGGTTGGATTATTGAGGCTAGACCAGTATTCTGTGTTCAGGTTTGGAGTGCTGCTGGAGAATGCGTTATTCCTATTCATAACGCCAAAACAGAGGAAGAGGCACTTCACTTGGCAAAGCGCTGGATCGATCTGCAAATGACGCCTGACAGAAGTACACCACAACCGAGTGATTCACCGCCTCCTGACTTTGACGATGACGATATTCCGTTTTGAGTCATATCTGTGGTAGTACGCGAAAGAAAGCTGTCTCTGGGGTTTATCGCCATAGAGGGATGAATTCTCTAGGGCTGAGAGATTTAATGAACTTTTCTTGCATTTCCTAACTGATTCTGCCAATGGGTAACCCCTACTTGCGTAGAATGTGATCTCAAGTTCTTCTGTAAACTTTCAGCAGAGAGGAAAATAAGTATGGCTGACGCCAGAGATGCAGAGGTTGTTAAACCCTTTGACGGGAACCCCTTTATTGGTAACCTAGAGACACCGATCAATAGTTCTCCAATAGTTAAGGCTTACATCAATAATCTGCCAGCTTACCGCAGAAATGTCGCTCCCTTGGTTCGGGGCATAGAAATCGGTTTGGCTCATGGCTTTTTCCTGTTTGGTCCAGAGACTTTGCTGGGCCCCTTGCGGGAAACCGATGTAGCCTATGTAGGTGGCTTACTGACAGCGATCGCTATTATTCTCGTCGCTACCGTAGGTATGTCTATCTATGGCATCGTCTCTTTCCAAACCGGTGGTGAATTTGAAGTGCAAAATCCCCGCACTCCTGCGGAACTGAAAACCGCTGAGGGTTGGAGTCAGTTGACAGCTGGGTTCTTCCTGGGTGGAATGGCTGGCGCTTTCATTGCCTTCTTCCTGTTTGAAAATTTTGACGTTGTAGATTCTATTTTGCGTGGAATCGTTAACAACACTTAGTACTAGCCTCTTGTGAACTGGCAGATATGACCGAGAACGGCTTTTAATTTAATCAAGTCATTGTTAATGTCAATCCAACGTGCAAGCCGAAGTTCGGGTTTTTGACGCCAGCTTTTACCGTAGTTTGAAAATAAAATATCGGGATCTGAAAGCGTTGAGCAATCAGATCCTTTTCTGATCAGCTTTCTTAAGATTCCTACAAAAAGTTAAGAATCTTTAGAGAGAAGAAAGATTAGCTCACTTCGCAGTAATATCCCTTTTGTAACTCTGTAAATTTAGATAGGACAGTTTGATATGACAGGTTCATACGCTGCTTCATTCTTACCTTGGATCTTGATCCCATTAGTGACCTGGGTCTTACCTCTTGTGGTATTCGCTCTTTTCTTTATCTACATTGAAAGTGAGGCATAAGCCTGGGTTCATCTAAGGCTTATTCCAAAAGGATGAAAGCTACGTTTAATTAGAGAAAATCCTCTGCCTAGGCGCTACGCGAATGGGTAGGGGATTTTCTTACGAAGGGTTGTTTGCTCTGGTTAAACAGAGGGTAAGTGGAATGTTACTCGCCAAACTTCTTAATTTGCGATCGCTACTTTTGCCTTGTTAGAAGTTTTCCCACCAATACTTCTCTTGCTTGTAGGCTTCTCGGAGTTGTTCCACTGCTGCTTCAGATAATACAAACTTAACGATGGCTACTAATTTTCCCCAAGCTAGTAAGTTAGCTTCTGTAGAAGCGTATTTGAACTGGTGCCTATAAAACTTTGTCCAAAACTCAGGCGCAAGCTTACAATTCCAACGGTTTTTCCAGCGCTTGTGCCAACGAACAAAATCTTGAGGGGTTGGTGTCTCTACTCCTATACTCGGCGGAAAGTCGGCGTAGCTGACAAACTTGCTTACACCTTTGCCGTGTACGTAGACGACGTGCCGCCAGCAGTCGATGCGATATATCTCATCCGGCTGTAGGTTAAAGAGCATCGCTGCTGTCTCTTCTGTGACAAATCGCACCAGTGGGTGAAGGACTGGTGACTTGTGGTTAATTTTTGATGCCCTGATCTTAGGCGTTTTCGCCTTCAGTGTTGATACCATAGTAGTTGCCTCCCATTTAATGGGGCTTTTTGGCGATCGCCCTGTGTCCTGGTAAACTCAAGGGCGATCGCTTTTTAGATTATCATATTAAACGACAACCGATTGTCATTTGTCAATATGAGTAAGGGCTTAGTAAGATTGCGGATTCGGGAGTTTGCTGCTGAGAAAGGTTGGACACTAAAAGAAGTTTCCGATCGTTCTGGTGTCGGCTACAGCACAATCAGAAACTATGCTCAGTGTCCAGGCATGACAACCGTTAACTTCGCTTACATCCACAGGTTGGCTCGGATTTTTGATGTGATGATTGAAGACTTGGTTGAGATTTTAGAAGAGTAGAGGCGATCGTGCAGAGGGCGGGCAAGATGCCCACCCCAATCTTTTTAGCTTTTTACCTGCTTATAAGCTCTTAGCCAACTCAAAGGCCGTTTAGCGCCGAGCTTCTTTTGCAGATCTTCCAGAGAAGAGTAAGAACGATTATCCTTAATCAACTTGGCATATCCTTCCTTAACTCCAGGAATTAAGGTAAGGTCTGACTTTTTATCATTAAGAAATTCTAAGAAGTCTGTAACGTCTTGAGGCTCTATTACTCTTTCATTCAGCTTTGACTGCAAAAGAGCTTGCTCAATAGCTTTTTCTGCTTCAGGTTGTTTGGCAGCAATGAGAAATACCCATATCCGCGTAAGCTCCGCAGCTTTTGCTGCTTCATAGATTGGTAGACCAGTTAGCAAGTGATACTGATCTTCCTCGTCGGTCAGACAAACGATTGGAAGAGAAAAGTTAAATTCCCACTCTTTCAAATTTTCAGAAACTTTTTTAAGGATAGACTTTGAAGTTCCAGAATTTTCTTGAGAAACTTCTATCTGATTTAAAACAATAAGACTAGGTTGACTTTCAATTCCTTTATAAAGCTTTACCATTACTATATTCCTACACAACTTTCGATTTGGTTAATTCTATTTACTATCTCTTGCGTTAGTGCTGCAAACTGCTTTGCCACGCTGCCTGCTCCTTTGTTCTGTTCAGCAAACAGTGAGAGGGGCTGACGAGTATTAGAAGCCTGCCCTACAGAGATTGTTCTCTTGATTTCTGGCAGAATGGGAATACCCTGAAAGTTCTT
>DATNQT010000595.1:0-2442 GCA_036703885.1 Candidatus Sericytochromatia bacterium | reverse complement strand
CCCCGGTCTTGAGCGGGTCCGGTTAAAATTTCTACCAACTCAGCCGTCACAGCCGTTGGGCTGGAATAAGCAAGCCCGACCCACTTCCGAACAACAGGTGGTCGTCGTACCACATAAAATAGGGTTTTTAGAAGTACTGGTGAAGCAACCAGACCTTCAACCGTTGATACCACGGGTCTGAGCCAACGGGGAATCGCCTCCTCTCGTAGCGAAAAATCTGGCAAATTAATCATCACAACCCCTTTCACCATTTCGGGATGAGCTGCCGCTGCTGCCAGACAAATTAGTGAGCCAATTGAGTTACCCACTAATACCATCGGCTGGCGGATGAACGTTTGCCAAAACTCATAAACCTGGTTTACCCATAGGTCAATCTTGTAGTCAGCTGACGCCTTCCGCGACGCTCCAAACCCCAGCATATCCAAGGCATAAACGGTATGATGCTGACCCAGTACTTCCAGGTTGTGACGCCAATGCCCGATTGAAGCTCCAAATCCATGCAGTAGCATTACAGGTGTTGTCGGCTCTTTATCCGTTTGTGGGGCACGAAAATAGGTATAGCGAGTCTGCCAACCCCGCCAAACCCAGTCCCGTTGACTACCTACTCGTTGCTGCCAAGGCACAGATATTGTCACAAAAGCCTCATCTTTAAAAACATTTACAAATCCTCATCTATATATATTTTAATGATTTCGTTGATTTAACCATCCGAAAACTGACAGCTCCAAGGCGCTTGAGGTTCCCACAAATCCAGAGATATTGAAAGTTACATTAACAATCCATACAGAAATTAGAGAAGACTCAGTAAAATGGCAAGTGTAAACCAAGCTCTTCCTTATCACACCACCGATTCTACAAATTAAACAGACGCCTGTGATTGATAAAAGACGCCAACGCGATCTCCCTCAAATTAACGAAAGAATCCGATTTCCCAAGATTCGAGTCATCGATACAGATGGAGGCCAGCTAGGGATACTCACGCCTCAAGAAGCTTTGCGCATTGCCGAGGAAAAAGAGTTGGATCTCGTCTTGGTTAGTGACAAGGCAGACCCGCCAGTGTGTCGCATCATGGACTACGGGAAGTTCAAATTTGAACAAGAGAAAAAAGCCCGTGAAGCCAAGAAGAAGCAGCACACGGCTGATGTCAAAGAAGTGAAGATGCGCTACAAAATTGAGGATCATGACTACCAAGTGCGGGTCAATCAAGCAGTGCGCTTTCTCAAAGATGGCGATAAAGTCAAAGCCACGATTACCTTCCGAGGTCGAGAAATACAACACAGTGACTTGGCAGAGGATTTACTCAAGAAGATGGCAACGGATTTGGAGGAGTTAGCGGAAGTGCAGCAAGCACCGAAGCGAGAAGGGCGCAACATGATGATGCTGCTCTCTCCAAAGAAATAGCGATCGCACTCAGTGGTCACTAGTCAAGGGATTGGTTTTTAGGTGTCAGGTTTTAGGTTTAAGAGTTGAGCGACAACCTGTCACCTAACACCTGCCACCTAACACCTAACACCTCTGACAAAGGACTAAACACTAAATGAAACTGCTTCCTCGTGCTCGCGTTCAGGGCGACTGGGTACGGAAAGTCCTCCAATGGGTGAATCTGCGCCCAGAAGAAGGGGAACGGACGTTACTAATGTTCGCCTTCTACACCGCTACTTCAGTGGGGTGGCTTTGGTTTGAGTACAGTACAATCGCCCTCTTTTTGGAGAAATACGGGGCAAAGTGGTTGCCAGCAATTTACGTGGCTAGTGCCGTCATATGTGCGGCATTGGGCGTATTGTATTCCTGGTTGCAAACTATTTTACCGATGCGAACGGTGTTAGTGGCGATCGCTATACTCGCGGCTTTGCCACTATTATTCTTTCGCGTTACGTTGGGACTTGACTACTTCGACGGTGTTATTGCACTAGCCACAGTCTTTCTGTTGCGGCTGTGGACTGACGCCGTTGAAGTTCTCAACGACCTCAATTCCCAGGTAGCCGCCAATCAACTGTTCAACATCCGGGAAATTAAGCGTACCTATCCCCTAATTTCCAGCGGACTCTTAGTTGCTGATGTGATTGCAGGCTTCTCCTTACCCCTGCTGTTGCTAGTCGTTGGTTCGATTGAGAATGCGATCATTGCCGCTTCTTTAGCAATGCTGGTAGGAGCGGGAACCTTATTTTATCTAAGCCAACGCTATAGCCAAGCCTTTCCTGACTTACCAAACTCAGGACAATGGGACGACAATGAGCCAGAATTCTCCATCCGCAGAACCACAGGCCCCCTACGAACCTACATCATCCCTTTATTTGCCTTTTTTATCCTGGCAGAAGCGATGTATCTTCTGGTGGAATTCCAGTATCTCACTCAATTAGAGGAACATCTGCCAGATACTTCGGAAATCGCTGGGTTCTTAGGCTTATTCAGTGGCATTATCGGGCTGTTTGAACTGATGAG
>DATNQT010000594.1:0-9299 GCA_036703885.1 Candidatus Sericytochromatia bacterium | reverse complement strand
ACTAGGGCAAACACATACCGCAGCCCCAACTTGGACAAAGCCAGAATCAAGTGTTTGGTGAAGTTCTGCTTTATTGAGATAGCGCAACGGGCGGCAAAGTCTTCCAGGCTTGCGTCACAATGTCACTGAGCCATCGTCTTTGTGCCTGATCGAGCAGACTATCTTCCGCTAGTACTTCGGCGGTTAAATCGTCTAAGGACTGTCCTTGAGAGCGTGCAATCTGGATGACCCCTGCGATCGCTGCCGCCACTAATTCTTCATCGACGGGTTTTTGACGCAGAGCCACAATTTCTTGAGGGTTAGCTGGGATGGGATAATTCATGGCTAGTTACTAAAGGCACCCCTTACGTTATCAAAATGAGAAAAGTGTAAACTTTTTTATCTAATCTTAAAGAAATCGGTATCCGGAAGCTTAACGTATTTTGCCCATTTTTTACCTCCGTCTTCGTTCGTAATTAATTAGTTAATGAGATTACCAAAATGAAAGAGATTTTCTACGTAGAAATACCGACCCCGGATACAGGCGCTGTCTGCGCGTGGTTACAGCAGGAGTGGGAGCCTGAGCTGGGAGAAAAGACGATCACCTCTGATGGCATCCGGCTGCAATTTGCAACATTAAGCCCCAGCGATCGCATCACTACAGCCGACAGCACAGCAATTCCGGAAATCTCCATTTTTGTTTGGTCGGTGCAGCGAACAACCTACCTCAAAGCCTTTCGTTGGGTAGAGCCAGCCATCCGTAGCGAACGTCAAATTCTCCAACAGCTTGAAAAAGCTCTCCGCCGTCAATTTCCTTATCAATATCCCGAACCACCAGTCGTTGATTTATCCGAGCAATCGATTTTCGAGGCATTAGCTCCTTATTATCCCCAGACTGTGCATTTTTTTCAAAAGATGCCCAACGGAGAATATGACCTCAACCGCGTCTACTGGTGGGAGAAGCGGTGGCGTGAGGGCGTCCGCAATCCCCAACAGCCTCGGCAAGTTCTGTTTAAGAAACTGGGCAATGGCAACCCAATTCCTACTTACGACTTAATCTATATCGGGGGTGCTTTGGGCGTCATCCATGCTGCGGTTATGGCGCAACTAGGCTATCGAGTACTGCTAGTTGAACGGCTACCATTTGGTCAAATGAACCGGGAGTGGAATATTTCTCGCGATGAGTTCCAAAGCTTGATCGATTTGGGTTTATTTACACCAGCTGAGTTTGAAAGTGTCATTGCTAGGGAATACATTGATGGCTTCAATAAATTCTTTGATGGCAACAACCCATCCCACCTGAAAGCAGCGGTCTTACACACGCCAACGGTACTTAATGTAGGGTTAGATGCCGAGAAACTGCTACGGCTGTGTGGTGAAAAGCTCAAGAGTGCTGGTGGCGAAATCTGGGATGAGATGGAGTTTATCCAGGCAGATATTGAACCTGATCAAGTTGTCGTTACGCTGCAACACCTGCCAAGTCAATCAGAGCGACAAGTAACGGGGCGTCTGTTGGTGGATGCGATGGGAACCGCTTCGCCGATCGCATGGCAGCTTAATGGAGGTCGAGCCTTTGATAGTGTTTGCCCAACAGTGGGGGCGGCGATCGCTAAAGGATTTGAGCCTGGGGTTTGGGATGCCGATTATGGTGACGTTCTCAATAGTCACGGAGATATCTCCCGGGGGCGTCAGCTAATTTGGGAGCTATTCCCCGGTGCGGGTGAGGAGATTACGATTTATTTGTTCCATTACCATCAAGTCAATCCTCAGAATCCCGGCTCTTTATTGGAGATGTATGAAGACTTTTTCACAATTCTGCCGGAGTATCGTCGGTGCGATATGGAAAAGCTCGTGTGGAAGAAGCCGACGTTTGGTTATATTCCAGGGCATTTTAGTGTGGGAAGTCGCGATCGCACGGTGGCATTTGACCGACTCATTTCCGTGGGCGATGCAGCCTCGCTTCAGTCTCCCTTGGTCTTTACCGGCTTTGGCTCCCTTATCCGCAACCTTTATCGCTTAACTGACCTTTTGGATACCGCTCTGCGGCATAACCTTTTAAGCGCGAAAGATTTAAACCTAATTCGTGCCTATCAAAGCAATGTGTCAGTCACCTGGCTATTTTCCAAAGGCATGATGGTGCCAACTGGGCGTCACCTCCCGCCTCAGCGAGTCAATTCAATGCTGAATACCTTCTTCGGACTTTTGGCAGACGAACCCCTAGCGGTGGCAGATAACTTTATCAAAGACCGCTTTGACTGGTTAACCTTCAATCGGCTTGCTTTGAAGGCAGCAGGACGAAACCCTGCTCTATTGCCCTGGATTTGGCAACTAGCGGGTGCAAAGGATATCTTTCGCTGGCTGGGCAGCTATTTCAGTTTCACGGGTAATGCTTTAGTTAGCGGGTTACTTAAGGGTTGGTTCCCCAATTTCGTCCGCCGCCTACAGCCTTGGTTGGAAAGCCGTTATCCGGCTTTCTGGCTGCACCTATTGGCTCAAAGCTATGCTCTGACAGCAGGAATGGGTCGTCCTGAGAAGGCGAGGCGTGACGAGATTAGGGTAACAGGGAGAGAATTGAATGAATTACCACGCCCTAACTAATACCATGACTCCAAGGGCAAAATGGATACATCAGCCGATGAGTTAGGTAGCCTAAGCCGACTGAATCTTATAAACCGAAATAATTCTTCACAATTTCTAAAATTCGCTCGGCGGCGTGACCATCCCCAAAGGGATTAACGGCTGTTGCCATTGCCTCATAAGCCATTGCATCACTTAAAAGCTGACTGGCGGCAGCGAAAATTTGTGTCGGATTCGTTCCTACTAATTGTGCTGTACCTGCGTCAATGGCTTCTGGTCGTTCAGTTGTTTCTCGTAAGACTAAGACTGGCTTACCCAAACTGGGTGCTTCCTCCTGCAATCCTCCAGAATCTGTAAGCAGCAGATAACAACGTGCGATCGCTCCTACTAACTCCCCATAATCTAAGGGTTCTGTTAAAAATACCCTAGGGTGAGTACCTAAAAGGCTTTGAAGGGGTTCTCTCACCGTAGGGTTGCGGTGCAGTGGCAATAATAAGGCAGTATCTGGAAACTTTTCTAAAATTTGTAGAAATCCTTGAGCAATGTCTCGCAGGGGTTCACCCCAGTTTTCTCGCCGATGGACGGTTGCTAATAGGGTGCGGTACTTTCCCCACTCCAAGCCTTTAACTTCACACTGGGGTTGACGCTTCGCCATTGTGAGTAAAGCATCAATTACTGTGTTTCCGGTGTGGTGAATTTTTCCAACAATGCCAGAACGTTGCAGATGTTCCACAGCTAAGGAAGTCGGTGCGAAGTTTAGTTGAGCTAACTGGGAAATCAATCGCCGATTTGCCTCTTCTGGATAAGGATTAAACAAATCATTGGTACGTAATCCTGCTTCCACATGACCGACAGGAATTTGCTGGTAAAATGCCGCCAAGGTAGCGGCAAATGCCGTTGTCGTATCTCCCTGAACGATCACTAACCGAGGTTGAATTTCCTTAAACACCGTTTCTAGTCCTCGCAAACTACGACAGGTAATATCTGTCAGTGTTTGCTGAGTCGTCATAATTTCTAAATCGCGATCGGCACTTAGCTCAAATAGCTGCATCACTTGATCGACCATCTCCCGGTGCTGACCCGTCAAAATTACATGAGTGTCGAAAATAGGACATCCACGGAACTGTTGGATGACAGGTGCTAGTTTAATCGCCTCAGGGCGAGTTCCTAGAGTAATGCAAATCGGCAGTAGAGATGGCGTCATGAATTATCAAGTGGCAATTAATCGTAAGAGCAAATTTTGATATTAAGGCTCTCTTTGAGTCTACGGTTTCTGTGTCTGCTTTGGTTTCCTAGGTTTTGGGAATGCGCTAATTAGACTTTTTTGAGCATCCTCACATTTAATCTGACAGGCTTTTACAAGGCACAGGGGAATTCCCGGTGAATCTATTAAAAAATTTGAGCATGAAAAAACCCGGTTTTGACCGGGTAGCATCACTGTTGTATTTAAAACTTAATAATTCGATTCAAGCTCGGACAACAGTTGCTCAAACCCATACTCTTGTTTAGTTTATATGCAGTTCGCAGGTCAGTGGGCAAGCTGCATAAACTGAAGTATGTAGAGCATCAGCCTCACCATGAAGCCAGTTCAACCAGCGAACTTCTTCAGGATGCACGCCGTTAAAAGTAAGTACGGCTGCGCCTAATACAACGGCTAAAACATTAATACTAATTAAACTTCCTGCCACTAACAAAACTGCACTAACTGGCAGTATTGATTGCAAGGCGATCGCCAAAAGAGAGCCAATCGTCACCATTAACACGATCAACGGAAACCCTACAACCAATAGGCAAACTCCTAATGTAAAAGTCCAAATCAAAAAGCTTTTGACCATAGCCAAAGAATAGGATTTAGCAAAATTCTCGCGTGTGGTCAGTTCCATGATTGTTCCTCCAGTATTCGTTAAAAAAAGCAATTTACAGAAAAGTTGTTTATCAATCCTGAGTGGATCGACCCAGTAGAAAATTAGTATAGGTAAACTCTCGATTAAGATGAGCTTATATTCAAAAAACTTTACAGTCACATGGGAACATTTATGATCTAAATCGTTACAAAAGGCACATTTAAGAAAATCTAAAGAACCCTAATCTACCAAAAGGTAGAAGTATTAATCTGTAGAGGCTTTCAAGTTCCGCAACACATAGCTTGAAACCTTCAAGAATTAGTCCTCTTGAGGACGAACAATACAGGCAGAAGCTGCTTAATATTTCTTATAATTTACAAGAGCTATTCTCATAATTTTGTTCACAAAGCTGTAAGTGACAAAGCACGGGCTATTTGGCTGTTTTCAGAAGCTGTCATGGCAGCCTTTAAATAATGGCAAGGAGATTTACCATTGTTTTAGGTGAATGTTACTGAACCTTAAGGTTTGGGAATACTCTAAAGAAGAGTTCGTAGAATCACTTCTCATAAATCAAGTCGTAGCTGAAATATGACAGACTCACAACGTCCGCCAATGCCACCACCGCCTCGACCAGGTGTTCCACCAGCACCACCACCGAGAAGTGCTGCAACAGGTCAAGTACCTGCTGGGGCGACTCAACGACCACCTTCACAAACGCTACAACAATCCGGTGCAGTACAAACTCCACCTCGCGCTCCTGCGGCAGCACAAGCAACACCGAGTGCTGTACCGTCAGCGGCAAGCAAGCCTCGGATGCCAGCACGGGGGGCAACTCTCTCGCCAGGACAGCCGACTCTTGAGAAGCTGATCCGTCATGCTTATGACAAAGGATTTTCTGACGTTCATGTCGGTGTCGGTGAAGCTCCTCGTTTCCGTAACCGTGGTGAAATGGATCTGACTGACTACCCAGAGACAGATCAATCAACATTCATGAGTTGGCTAAGGGAAGTGTTGACGGACGAAGAAATTCGCCGCTTTCAAGACACCCTGGAATTTGATGGAGCAACTCAGTATGACTTTGCACGGGTACGGATTAATATCTTTGACACCCTTCGCGGTCCTGGCATGGTTCTGCGACTTATTCCGCTGACGATTTTGACTCTTGAGCAGCTCCGGTTACCACCAGCTCTTAAAGATATGTGTCATTCCCATAAGGGCTTAATTTTGGTGACAGGTCCTACGGGTTCCGGAAAGTCTACTACCCTGGCAGCAATGGTGGACTACATGAACAAGGAGATGCCAAAACACATCATCACCATTGAAGACCCCATTGAATTTGTTCACCAAAGCCGCAAAGCCCTGATCAGGCAACGGGAAGTAGGGATACATACCTTAAAGTTTGACAACGCTTTAAAGGCTTCGTTGCGGGAAGACCCGGATGTGATTCTGGTGGGGGAAATGCGGGATAAGGAAACCGTAAACACAGCGCTGAAAGCTGCTCAGACCGGTCACTTGGTTATGGGAACGCTGCATACGAATAGTGCTGTAAAAACCTTGGAGCGGATTTTCACACTCTATCCTGCTGAAGAGCAGCCTGCAATGCGAGCCGCGATCGCTGAATCTCTAGTAGCGATCGTTGCCCAAGGGTTGTGCCGCACGACTGATGGTAAGCGTGCCGCTTTTCACGATATCCTGATTAACACAGAGGCAATTAAAGACTATATTCAGAAAGGTAAAAATGACGAAATTCTTCCTCTGATGGACGAGGGTGAATATGACGGCATGATCACGATGAATAAGTCCTTGTTTAACCTCTACCAAGAAGGGCGCATTACAGAGGAAACTGCCCTCGAAATGTCTCCTACTCAGAACGAGATGGCGATGATGTTGCGCGGTCGGGTCTAGATTGGCAAGGCTAGCCTTTAGGCAAGAGCGTCCATGAACGATAGGACACGACTCTCAACATGAAAATCTCTTTCCCCTACTCCCGACTTTGAAGGTAGGTTAATAAAAAATAGTAAACAGGAATAAGGGCTGGAAGGCAGGTGCGACCCACCGTTAGTGTGGGTACGAATCTTCCCCCTCGTACACTATTAAGGCTCTAGCCCTAGCTTTTCCCTTGAAATTGGACAAACCACTCTTCCCCCAGCTATTCAAAGGCATTGCAATGTTTACGCCGGGGGGAGATTTAATTTATGGCATTGACCCTAGTAAACAAGGTCACTGGCATCTGCATTTGTGTGCAGCTTTACAAGAACTATTGAGATTGCCAGAGCCACCTCATTTTTTAGTACCGGGGTACACTGCTACTATTGATCGCTGGCTTGATCCTCAAACTCAGCAATTACGAACTTCAGCTGAAATTTATCAGCCAGTGCGACATCATCAGGCACTACTTAATGCGGTGTTTGGCACTGGCAACTTAATCTGGCAGGTCGCTCCATGGCACGAAGGGTCTTGCGATCCGGTCGTGATAGAAACTTATCGACATCAATTCCCTCAGCTTTGGGAAGACCACGACTTAATAGTACGCTTTGAGCGCACCGAGCGCTTATCCTACCCTTATTCCTACTCTTTTGGAGAACGCTTTGAGAATATGGAACATCCTCCTATAGGTTCTGCCAAGGAACACGGGAATGAAGAAGGTTTTTTGAACAAAGATGCTATTGCCTCCCAGTATGCTACCGAGCCATCAGACGCCGTTGAAACTGACGCGAATGTTGCGGCTTCGGAAAAGCGATCGCCGTTTCCAGTGCAATCTTATACTTCGCACCACTTTGTTAATGCACAGGAAAACGAAGTACCGCCTCCAGAACGACCGCCCGAACTAAATTCGGCTCCAGCAATAGCATCGCACGACGATACTATTGAAATTGATACTTACTCCCAACCACAACGTGCCGAGAGCTATATATTGCGTTTATTTGTTTCTGGGCACAGTGCGGCAACTGAATATACTCTCAAGAGCTTGCACCAGTTGTTAGAGCACTCTCTTCCTTATCCTTACACCTTAAAAGTCATTGACGTTTTCAAGCACCCTGACCAGGCAGAAGCGAATCAGGTTTCAGCAACACCAACACTGCTTAGAGTTTGGCCCCAACCTGTTCGGCGGCTTGTGGGTGATTTAACTGATATCGAAAGAGTCTTGCGGATACTCGCTGCTCCAGAGGATTAGATATTGGGGAGTAGGGGAAGAAAATACATTTTGATTATTCTTTTGTGTACTCCCGTTTATGGTGTCCATCTTATGAGCGCTGATGAGCCAGAAGCAAAGTCAATATTCCCTAGGAGGAAGACATACGTCTGGCGCACATAACCCAGGGAACTCTAAGGTTTTTACCTCAAGGGTATCGAGAGCAACGTGACGGATAGCGTGGTTATTAGTGTCGGCAATATAGAGGTGAGCAGCGATCGCACTTAAACCTGATGGCTCCGAGAAGCGAGCTTTAGTACTCTGACCATCCTGATGACCAGCGATTCCATCTCCTAACATTGTGTGGCAGTCACCTGTACGAGGGTCAACCCGTTTAATTTTGTGGTTGTAGGTATCAGCTACCCACAGGTAATTTTGGGTATATTCAACACCCAAGCTATGCTGGAGTCGGGCATCAACTCCCTTACCATCGACATCGCCAAAACCAAATAAATCTCCACTACCGCAAATGGTTCGTACTGGGAGATTGTCAACTAAACCAACACCCCGAATTGAGCTAACTTCACTGTCGGCAACGTATAACTCGCGACCATCCGCGCTCAAACCGCTAGGTTGGGCAAAAGCTGACTCATGAAGCACGCCATCAAGGCAAGCTTCTGCACCAGTACCCGAGTAGGTGCTAACCCTACCCGTCTCTAATTGCATTTCCCAAATTTGGTGAGAACCCGCCATCGCAATTAAGAGGCGATTTCCCACTTTTTCCACATCCCAAGGAGAGTTAAGGGCTATCTCTAAACCTATGCCACTATGAGGACGAATGTAATGGCTTTGTTCTCCCGTACCCGCTATGGTTTTAACCTGCCCTGTCTTGAAGTCTATTTGCCGCAGAGCATGATTTTCGGTATCAGCAACGACCAGAATTTGAGTTTCGGCATCAAATGTCATACCTTGAGGTGAAGAAAATTGAGCCTCAGAGAATGAACCATCAGTTAAGCCAGGTTTACCAGTACCAACGATGTGTAGTACCTCACCTGTGAGCGTACTAACAACGATGCGGTGATGACCTGAATCAGCAATGAATAATTGATTATTGACTTCATCAGCTAGCACTTTACCCGGAAAAGCCAAGGGGGTCGCTAAGGGTTTGCGCTGTTTTTCCAGGGTAAGGGTTAGTTCCTGAAAATTGATTGTGCCTTTTTCTTGGTGTTCGCTGATGAGCTGAGCGATTAGCTGATCCAAAACGTCTCGATTGCCTTCACCTGATACGTCGCCAACCACATATCCTTCCGGGTCGATCACTATCAAGGTCGGCCAAGCTCGAACGGCATACTGTTGCCAGACCTGAAAGTTACTATCAACCAGCACTGGATGCTCGACATCATAGCGAAGGACGGCTTGACGAATATTTTCCGCTTCTTTCTCGTTGTCAAATTTAGCGGAGTGAACACCAATAACTGTGAGGCTGTCCTTGTATTTGTTTTCCAAATACTTCAAGTCTGGCAGGATGTGCAGACAATTGATGCAGCAGTATGTCCAAAAGTCAAGAAGTACGACTCGTCCTTTTAAGTCTTTAAGGGACAGGGGGTTATCGGTATTAAGCCAGATTCTGTTTTGAGGAAGCTCTGGCGCTCGAACACGAGATGCCATGATTTCTTTCCTTGCGATCGCGCAGTAACCTTACACTTCTTTACCTTAACGAAACTCAGGACTTGCTTCTGGTAGTGTAGTCGGTCAGGACTTGGGTT
>DATNQT010000593.1:0-2052 GCA_036703885.1 Candidatus Sericytochromatia bacterium | reverse complement strand
ACATCTGAGATGTTGAACTGGCGTAGTTGGTCGAGTTCCTTTATCCGTCGATCTGCCTCAGAGAATTCTTGATAGTAATACTGTTTGCGTTCTGCATCAGTTGAGGGGTCAAGCTTTTGCCACTGTTCGAGACAATAATGTCGATGTTTTTCATAGCTTACTTTCTCTAAGCAGGCAGCCGCCGCTCGAATCAACAGGGGAATGCGCACGAGTTCTTCTTGTTTCTTCTCATCTAGATGTAATAGATGAGCTACCTGCTCCATCTGTTCAGGATATTTTAAGCTGCATTCTGAGAGTAGCGAAATCAATGGATCGGGAGTTTGATTTGATGCTAAAAGAGTGGGTTGCAATCCCCAAATTTGCTGCCATAAAAATCGATGGTGAGAGAGGCTAAAGAGCAAATCTTGCGCTTCTAAAGTGTCAATAATTATTTGCCGATATTCTGGACAATGCAGATAAATGAGCAAAAGTAAGGCTTCGGCTTGTTCTAGAAGGCTGCGTTCTCCTGCGACTGGAAGTTTTGGCAACTCCTGTTTTTTAAGTTTTCCTTTGGCTAAAGGTCGTTGTTGCCTCTTAACTTGAGCAATCAGATTTTCCTCTACCTGCCGTCTGAGTTGCTCACTACCGCGACCGAGCAGTTCCGCACAGTAGCTGATGTAATGGGTGCGTGTGTTGTCGTTCTGACTATTCTCAATATTAATTTTGCTCAATAAATTCAACATTTTTTGAGCAACTTGCTGATATTGATCTGCCTGTTTAAGGTCTTTTCCTACTAAGAGTTGATCGATCTGCCAATCAAGCCATAGGGGAGCATTTTGCAGCAAGCCTCGATATTTGTCAGTAGCGTCGGGGTGGCTTTTTAGAAATTCATCAGCATCTTTCCCATCTGGAAGGTTGAGAATCCGTAACTGAACTTGTCCTTGGTAGGCGAGATTGGCAATTTCTCCAATCGCACGTTCAGATGCCTTTGTACCCGCTGCATCAGCATCAAAGTTCAGAACGATTTGCTTGGATTCGTTGTAGCGTAGGAGTTGCTTGACTTGTGCTTGACTGAGTGCCGTACCGAGGGAAGCAACGACATTGGAGATTCCGGCAGCATGGAGTGCGATCGCATCAAAATATCCTTCCACAACTACGGCTTGGTCTAGCTTAGTAATAGCATCCTTGGCTTTATCCAGGGCAAAGAGGGTTTTACCTTTATCAAATAGCTGAGTTTCCGGTGAGTTCAGATATTTGGGTTGCTCATCACCCAGACTTCTACCACCAAAGGCTATCACCCGTCCTTGAGAGTCGTGGATGGGGATAATGATGCGATCGCGAAAACAATCATAATAGCCTCCCTTTTCTTTGCGGACTTTAATCAATCCCGCTTGCTCTACCAGCTGTACAGGCTTACCTTTCTGCTCAACCAGGTATCTGTAGATAGTCTCCCAACCCGCTGGCGCATAACCTAGTTGAAACTGCTGAATCGTTTCCTCACTCAATTTTCGAGTGACTTGTAAATAAGTTAAAGCCTGCTGCCCTATAGGTTGCCGCAAAGCGTGTTTAAAGAACTCCGTTGCCAGCGCTAGAATCTCATAGAGTTGCTCTCTTAGAGATAGTTGACGCTGCAACTCTCCACGCTGCTCTGGTTCGAGAGTTTTTACTGGCACTTGATAACGTCGCGCCAAATCGAGGACAACATCACTAAAGGAGCGCTTCCCCAGTTCCATCAAGAACTTAATTGCATTCCCACCTGCATTACAGCCAAAGCAGTAATACATCTGTTTGCCAGGACTGACACTAAAACTGGGTGTCTTTTCATCATGAAATGGGCACAAGCCTACATAGTCTTTTCCACGCTTGCGTAGAACTACGTAGTCTGATATGACATCAACTACGTCAATTCGTTGCTTGACTTCCTCAATTGTGTCAGGATGCAGGCGGGGGATTTCCACTTGGTCGGGGTTCGCAATGTAAATAGCTGTGTTAGCTATTTTAAGCTATGCTATCTCCACCCTTGATGCTCGAAAATGTAAATTACTTTATTGACTCGGAAATTCATCATTTTTC
>DATNQT010000592.1:0-1799 GCA_036703885.1 Candidatus Sericytochromatia bacterium | reverse complement strand
GTAGTCATAGACGGCGGTTGTTTACTCCGATTGGGATTTAGCTCAAGACCCAGTATCGCCCGTGGATGACTTTCTTGGGAGGTAGTAGTTTCCCTAATTAAGTTTTAGAACAATTAAGGCGATCGCTTTTCACAACTTCCTGGCTGAAACTCACTCTTGTTGCTACAAGGAGCTTGCAAAGTGCGATCGCCTTTCACTACCTTTGAACCCTCCAGCTAGAGCATTTATGCTGTAGCCTTCTTTGGCATCCAACTCTATAAGTAGGTCAGTTAACCAATAGGCATGGCGTGCTTCATCGGAAATATGATGGGATAAATCCCGTACAAGCTCCCTTGGCTGACCATCGAGTTTTTCAATTACATCTGTGAGGTCTTTACAACTGCGTTGTTCGCTGTAGCGGTAGCGGTTGAGGGTGATGAGGTGAAGTTCGCGATCGCGCACTACCTGCTTCAGAATGTCACGCGCTCCTATGGCGTTATCGAGTTTGCGGGGATAAGCAACCGTCATACCTTTTGTGTCGTTTTGTAAAGCTCTTTCTCAGATCGTAACGCAGTTTTGCGTTGACCAAACAGCTCTCACAAACATCTGTAGACGGTTGCCTCCCACAATCCCTGCCTTAAAACATAGGATTTGAACTCAGCATTCACTATTAAGGTTTATGAGCAATCCAATACTTGCTCATAAAGTGGTTTTGGGTCGTGATATTCCGGAAGCCTGCTGTCTCCAGACGTTCTACCAAGTCATCCGTGGTGTAGTGTCTGTAGTAGGGTTCGTGGAACATGGCTGGGAAGTTTTCCATCAGTGGCATCAATTCAGGAGAATCGATCGCCTGAACTGAGTCACAGATAATAAACACTCCCCCCGGTTGAGTCACTCGGAAGCATTGGTCGATAACACGTTGGCGTGCCTCAGGGGGCAGTTCGTGGAAGAGAAAAACCGACGTGACTGCATGGAAATAGTTATCCCGATAGGGCAGTTCCTCAGCATTTGCCTGCATTAGCTGCGGCAATTCCCCAGGAATCTCAGACAATAGCTGATTTGCCTTACGGAGATAAGCCGGTGATAAATCCGTACCAAATAGAGAAGCCTGAGGCAGAGTTCCTCTAATAAATCTGAGAGTACGACCCGTTCCGCTAGCGACATCTAGAACTCGGATTTGCTTGGCAGGTACTGAATCAAAGGCTTTCAACCCTTGCTTTAAAGGAGCAAGAATTCGCCGCCGCATCGCATCAGCAGAACCATTGAACAGAATTTCCACCTGCAAGTCATACAGATTGGCTGACAAATCGCTCAAGTAGCCATCCGTCTGATGATGGAAATTTTGCACGTAGTAACTGGGATATCCTTCCGTACTAACTTCCGGCGAGAAATCCTGATACCGCTTGTTGTTGGCTCGTTCCCAAATTTTGGGTAAATCTAGGCATACCACTGGGTAGTAGCGAAAGAAGTCTTCCCAAGGGTTATCAAACAGCAAGGTCGTTGGGTACACACCCCGTTCTGCATCCTGCCAATCGGTTTCGAGAATCTGGTTGAGCCTTTTGTGAATTTCTCCTAGAATCTTTGGCTCAATCGGCTGAGTTTTCAGCTCATTAACGGGAGGATGAATTAAATTCAGCAGTTGGGCACTAAGAGTCTTATGAGTAAGACCAAATAAGCTTTTGCCCTGCTGAAAAGTCTGATAAGTCAGCTTAGTTAAAGTGTCAGACATGGAAATTGCTTGGCTTGCTTGAATCTGTTGCGAAGTATCTTGTAAATAATTGTAACAAAAATTAGCTAACTGGCACACTAATCCTAGGTAG
>DATNQT010000591.1:0-5874 GCA_036703885.1 Candidatus Sericytochromatia bacterium | reverse complement strand
CCTCCAGTATTAATACCAATCCGAAGGTGGAGAGGTTCCTCATTTGACCACTGAAAATTAGCGATCGCTTGTTGCATACCTAATGCCATCTCAGCAACGGCTTCAGCATGGTCTTTTCTGACTACGGGAAGTCCTGCTCCTACAAAATAAGAATCCCCAATCGTTCTAATTTTCTCGACTCCGTGTTGCACGACTAGCTCATCGAAGGCAGAAAACACCTGATTCAACAAGTTGACTACCTCGGCTGGAGGCATTGGGCTGGAATTAGGCGTAAACTTAGCGATATCAGCAAACAAAAACGTTGCTTCCTCAAATTCTGTAGGTGTAGAACTTGCTTTTTGTTTAAGTTCCTCAACGATCGCCTCTGGCAAAATATTTAATAATAACCGCTCTGACTTTTCCTGTTCTTTCCGTAGAGCATTTTGTAGTGCTTGGATGTTCAAGTGAGTCTTGATGCGGGCAAGTACCTCTTGAGCCTGAAATGGTTTAGTAACATAGTCTACCCCGCCCACACCAAAAGCTTTGACTTTATCCAACACATCATTGAGAGCGCTGATAAAAATCACCGGAATTTCCCTAGTTTTGTCATCCATTTTTAGCTGTTGGCATACCTCATAGCCATCCATCTCTGGCATATTGATATCGAGTAAAATCAAATCTGGTGGGCTGGCGCGAACAGATTTCAGAGCCATCTGTCCGCTGAGGGCTTTCCCAACTACATACCCCTGCTTCGTCAGGATTGTCGATAACAAACGCAGATTGTAGGGTGTATCGTCAACAATCAAAATATTCCCCTTAAAGGCATTATCTTGCTCGCGCTTTTGGGATGGTAAGGGTAAATTTTGCTTCTGTCGCGATAAGCGCAAGCGAGCCAGGGCAAGTTGATTCTCGACACGAACCAAAACCTCTTCATCTTTAAATGGCTTAGTAACATAACCTACGCCACCAACATGAAAAGCTTTGGTCTTATCCCATGACTCATCGAGGGCGCTCAAAAAAATCACCGGAATCTCCTTGGTTTGGGTATCTGCTTTCAGCTGCTGGCAGACCTCATAACCATCCATATCTGGCATATTGACATCGAGTAAAATCAAATCTGGTATAGCTGTCCGTGCAGCTCTCAATGCCATCTGACCATTCAGTGCTTTGCTAACTTCATACCCTTGCCTTGTCAGCAGGGTTGATAAAAGGCGAAGATTATCGGCTATATCATCAACGATGAGAATAGTTCCTCGTGGGGTATCAAGTCGATCACTATTCATTTAAGGAGGGGCAGAGGATTTGGGACTAGGAAATTAGAGACTAGACCTGTAAGGAAGTGTTTCAGAATGACGCTTCTAATGCCCTAGGATGCACTCAGGCTCCATAAACTGAACGAGTTGAATTAAATCTATGACTCGATCAAAAAGAAAATTATTTGCCCAATCCTCTAAGGTATTAGCTAGAGGAACATGGGTTTCTGGGATTTGCTCAAGAAGCTGAATAATTACATGATCCAGACCTTTGAGCGCTGCCTCATATAGTTTTTCCACCCACTCCCTTGGCATTTGGGACAAATGATACTTAAGGGACTCGTCACTGGGTATCGACTCATCGCGTACCGCTTCATCTTCACCCCTGACTTCTGACTCTTCGTAGAGGTAGTGCACTCCTAACTGTTGAGCAATTTTTTCCCAGAGTGACTCCTCTCGGAACGGCTTGCACATGAAGTCATCGCAGCCTGCTGATAAAATAGCCTCTCGGTCTTCTTCTAAAGCACTGGCAGTCAGAGCAATCACCGCCGTTGCCTGCCCTTTAAGATGCGCTTTGATCTGTCGGGTAGCTTCATACCCATTCATCACTGGCATCCGCATATCCATCAAGATCAAGTGAGGGGAGTAACTCGACAAAAGTGCGATCGCCTCTTGACCATTTTCAGCTTCGCAAACCGAGAAGCCGACAGAAGTCAGCAGCTTGACCAATAAAAGACGGTTCTCCAGGTTATCCTCAACAATCAGGATGCGATAGTCCGGCTGGTCAGGGGCTAACCCAATTACCTTACGAGTTTCTTGAGCTGTCTGGATTTCGCTAGCTGAACTTGTGGCAATCTGAATATTAAAGGCAAAGGTTGTTCCCTTCCCTAAGGTACTGCTAACGGTGATGTCTCCTCCTCCCATCAGTTGCACAAATTTTTGACTAATCGCTAAACCTAATCCCGTTCCTTCCTGGGAATTGCGCCCTGTTTCTGTTTGTCCAAAGGGGGTAAACAATGCGTTCCTCTCTTCTAGAGCAATGCCAGGTCCAGTGTCTTCAACTTCAAAGGTAAGGCAGTAGGAAGTGGGTTGGACTTCTTTACTGTTCTCACTAAAGCTCCGGTTTTCATTCCCCTGTTTTGCTCTTACCCGTAAAGTTACGCTTCCTTTTCCGGTAAATTTGATAGCATTGCCCAAGAGATTGATTAAGACTTCACGCAACTTACGTTCGTCGGTTTCTACATATTGGGGAACGTCTGCAGTACAGTCGATAATTAGCTGTAAACCCTTGGATAAGGCTTTGAGTTGCAGCATCGCTTTCAGGTCGTCCAATAAGCGGTACAGGTCGAAGCTATTGGTATTTAAAGTGATTTTGCCTGCCTCAATTTTGGACATTTGAAGGATGTCGTTGATCAATTCCAGCAGATGTTCGCCAGAGCGACTAATGATATTAACGTGCTGCTGGTGTTCACTGGATAGTGAGCGATCGCGGCTCATCACTTGGGTAAAGCCGATGATCGCGTTGAGAGGCGTTCGCAGTTCGTGGCTCATGTTCGCCAAAAATTCGCTCTTAGCGATGTTGGCAGCCTCAGCTGCTTGTTTGGCGCAGGCAAATAGTTGGGATTGTGTTCGGAGCAAAACCTGCATATCCAGTAGCCGCCGCCGCCCATCTGCCCATCCGATCATGATGGGTTCATAGGCTAAAGATACTGGACGATTCAGAGCAAGCTCCACTGCCTTATCAATAGAGCAAGTAGCACTCAGTACTAAATACTTTGTCAACAAAGTCTCTCCATCTCCAATCCCCTCAGCATCGGCAATCATCCTCCATAGGGATTTTATGGGGCGTCTCTGGAAAGTCTCCAAGCCATAAGGGCGACTGAGCCATTCATAGAATTGAGTCCTGGAAATCATCCCGACGATTTGGCGATCGGCAGTAATCACGACCCCTGGTAGCTCTGGATGTCGCTTAAACTCTTTTTCTACAACGTGTCCCAACGTTGTTTCGCTAACTTGAAAGTCATGACTAGGAAGGTCTGCCAGACTGGAATTAAGCGTGAGCCTATCTAGTTTTTGAGCAAGCACAATTAACTCTTGGCGGCTAGGGTGTACGCAATATTGACTCGTTGATGCGGTTCCCTGACTTGATGATGAACACAAGCAATGTTTGCTTGATTAAGAGGATGTTCTATAAAAAAAACAATATTTGTCTTAATTCTAACTTAAAACTTTAGTTGCTTTTCTGATATCAAGTACCTTTATTAATTTTATTTGAATAGAGTATATTTTTCAAGATTTAACTATTAGGAGTCTATTCACTATTTGAGTTCTTCACGGTATGAGAAGATAATTGTTGCCAAGGATGACGCAATGCGATCTTGCGGTTTTCTAAAAGTTTTATAATTTCGTTCGTGATGAGCTTAGTCATATCAGTATTGCAGGTAGACAGAAAATCTTCGGAAGAAATCATCCCTTGAAAAAACTGCTGCGATCGTTCTCGCATTTGTCGAATTCCCTCAAACCCGATATATCTAACAACAAAAGTAGTTAAAGGAGAATTTTTTAGATCATAATTGTTAGCGTTAGTTCGTCCTACTTCCAACAAATACAACACTTCCTTTTCTAGCTCAGTGATAGGTTGATAAGGATTGAGAAGACTAGGAAAAGAATCCCCCAAGCGACCTACCGAAACTCTGGAATCAGGTAATTCTCCCATCATGATTGCCAGGGAAACATCCTGACCCAAGCGCAATGAAAGTGCCTCCAGGACAGCGTTGGCTACCAATTTACTCTCCAAGTAAAGCCGTGCCACCTCAAGATTCTTCTTAGCCTGCTCAACCAAATTTTGGTAGGTTGGGTCATCCGGTTCACCTTGGAACTGTCTAAAAACCAATTCGGGTTTGAGAAAATTCATAAAGCCTGACATCTTTTGTATAGCTATTCGGTAATCCCGAACAGTGTAAGAGCCAGACTTCTGAAGATTATGATTAGTTTCGGGTAATAAAGTCCAGGTTTCGGCTAAAAAAACTGCGGAACTGGAATAGGCAAAACCACCAACATCTCTGTTGGCTACTCTTACAGCTCGCTTCACGGTTTGAATGATTTCTTCCTCGGTCAAGTGAAGATTAAACTGTTTATTGATTGACCCCAGGCACTGGTATAAGAGTTCGCTAGGACTCAAGCCGGATTCAGACTTTGAGCGAAAGGGAATTGTGGCTTCGATACAGGCTGCAATTTTAACTACGAGCTTTGGCTCTAGAAATGATTCTAGAACCTTGGTAGCAACAACCGCACTTAAAAATTCATTTTGCCCTGCTAAAGGAGAAAGTACCTGACCTGGAACAAAACCAAATATCTCCACTACCATTTCAAAAATGGAATCATCCGGTAACTCACTTTGCTCTCGGATAGACAGTTGTCCATTATCCTCCTCAATCCAGGGAGTAAGGTAATAAGTGAGGTTGAAGTTAACACTTCCGTCGATTTGCACGTATACAATATCGTGAAATAAAGCTGCCAGTACCTCAATGGCATCAGTAGTTCCACCTACAGCAAAAGTGTGTTCGGTGGAATGAAAATAGCGCCAAGGCCCAGTCATCGTTTTAGCAATAAGCTTCGCAATCTTAGAAAGCTGGTTTAAGGGAACTTCAACCTTTAGCTGCTCAGTAGCCCAGATTATCTTATCCAGACACTGTTGATAACTTTCTTCAAAATTCATAAGGGCATCCAGCCTTAGTTAAAGTATTGAAAACTTTCGATAAGCGTGTAGAATTTGTTTATTCTGTATACATCTAGTTGTCAATATAGCCAATATTATATTAAATTGAGAGCTGTCTCCTCTAGGTTGAATGTAGGTTAGGTAACAGTCTTACAGCTTTTTAGGTTTTTCTAGCCAGCAATCAGTATAATTTTCTTAATTATTCTGCTAAACCCACTTTGCGCCCTTAAAGTGTCACACCCCGATAATTTCCGCCTTTAATGAGCGCTTCTTTTAAGAATCTTGAAGAAAAAAGGATGGCTTTTACACCATCCTTACAAGCTTATTCACGAGAAAATTTTGAGATTACAGCTGAGGTACGTATTGCTCCTTCTCAGGCACATCCGTATACTCAGCAACAATTCGACGGAACTCTTCGCCATCAATAGTTTCTTTCTCAATTAAGAGATCTACTAAGCGGTCGATCACAACGCGATTTTCGCGCATGATCCGCCGCGCATCTTCGTGGCAATGCTCAATAATCGTGCGTACTTGCTCATCAATCCGTGCGGCAATTTTTTCAGAGTACTCAGCCCTCGAGGTTAAACCAGCACCCAGGAAGACTTCTCCTTCCTGACTTTCCAAGGACATAGGACCCAAATCGCTCATCCCAAAGCGCGTTACCATCTGCCGTGCCATTGCGGTTACTTGTTGTAAGTCACCACCAGCACCAGTAGTTACCTCAGAGTAACCGAAGATTTCTTCTTCTGCTGCTCTGCCTCCCAAGGCTCCAGTGATGCGAGCTTTGAGCTGGGATCTGGTAATTAAGCCTTGCTCTTCGTTGGGAGTAAACCAGGTCAAACCCTGAGCTTGTCCACGGGGAATTAGGGTAACTTTCTGTACTTGGTCGTGGTCTTTGATGACAGTACCAACGATCGCATGACC